>JAISAX010000636.1 GCA_031266495.1 Opitutaceae bacterium | reverse complement strand
CGAGTTTGAAGAGGACGGGGTAACTGCTTTTGTCCAGGCCGTTGAGGCGCACGGTGAGAATGCCATCGTCGGTGGCGGTGATTTCGCATGTTCCGGATTTGACGGGGCGGGCAAGGAGTGGCGAGGGGAGGGTGAGGTTTTGCAGGGGGCGGGTTGGGGAGGGGTGGTCTCCGAGCGTGGCGTTGACGCCGGAAAATCCGGGGAATGTGCCGCGCGGGGTCCGGACGTCGGTGGCGAGAAGCAGTTTTTCCGTATGCTGCCCGAGGAGCCGAAACAGGGGATAGGTGGCGCGTTCGGTGAAGCCGCCTTCGGCGGTGCGGATGGCGCCCCAGTAGCCGTTGATGAGTTGCCAGTAGTTGGCGAGCATGACGCCGTTTTCGGGTTGCAGGCAGAGGCAGATAAAATCGGTCGAGAAGAGGCCGGCGGCAAAGCTGTAACGGAAGGGGAAGGGGTGGTCCTGGATGGCGCCGATGTTGTATTCGGTGAGGGCGAGCGGGAGGTCGCGTCCGCTGGCGGCGCGGATGGCGGCGCGGTATTGGGCAAGGCGGGCGGCGAGTTGGTCGCCGACGGCGAGGCAGGCTTGCAGCGCGGCGCGGGTGTCGGGGGGATTGTTGGAGATGCCCGGAGTGTAAAAATGGAGGACAACAAAATCGGCGAAGGGAACGGCGTCACGGAACAGGACGCGGTTCCATTCCAGGTCGATGTTGCGGGCGTCGCCGGGCACGGTGACGACGCCGATCTTGATGGCGGGGTCGATGGCGCGCATGGCGGCGGCGCAGTCGCGGGCATAGTCAACGTATTGCTCCGGGGTGTAGCGTCGCAGGGGGATGAGGTCGTGTTTGCTGTGGTGGTTGCCGAAACTGGTTTCGTTGCCGAGTTCGAACCATTTGACGCCGTAGGGTTCGGGGTTTCCCCAGGCCGCGCGTTTCATCGCCCAGGGGTGCGCGGGGATGGCGGGAGCGTTGAGGTATTCGACGAGCGCGGCGGCGTGCGCGGGCATTTCGTCGGCGGGTAGTGCATAATCACTGACAGTGAAAACGGGTTCCGCGCCGAGGCGGCGGCAGAGGGCGATGTATTCATCCACGCCAAACTGGAATGCGGGGCGTCCGGAGAGCGGGCCGACGGTTTTGCGCCAGTCGTGGTTGTTGGCGAGGCTGCCGCCGGGATAACGAAGGGCGCCGATGTTGACCGCTTCGGCGGCGGCGATTGCCCGGGCAACAAAGGTGCGTGTCCGGGGATCCCAGAATCCGTGCCCCGTGTTGGAGGGGCGGTGCTGGTCGCTGAAGATGCCGTAGGGGTCGGCGGCTTCGATGTTGTGGCCGAAAATGAGGCGGTTGACGGGGCCTGTGATTTTGGCCGCGTCCACAGTGATTTGCGCTTCCGGGGCGGGCGCGGGTTCGCCCGCGAGTCTTGGCGCGGCGAGCGTGGAAAGCGCGATGAGCGCGGTGAGCGCGGCTATGCAGGAGATGGCAATCCGGACGGGCGGGCGCGGCGTCCGGAGCCAGCGTTGATGTTGGTATCGGCGTTTGTATGACAACCGTCGCGCGAGGGATGAGGTGAACATGGCGGTGACGCTGGTCGTTGATCGTTGATTGTTTGCCGTTAGTCGTTGATTGTTGGATACAAGTGGTCAGTGGCCGCGGCGGCGGCGGGTGGCGGCAATGAGCGCGAGGGTTGCGCCGGCGCCAGTCAGCAGGGCGGTGGCGGCTGGCTCCGGGACAGGTGCGAGAGCTACTTTGAGCAGGCCGTTGGCGAAGGTGTACGTGTAGTCGGCAGGCAGTCCGGTGACAGTGAGGCCGTTGTCGGTGATGGAGCCGCCGGCTACGCTGAAGAGCTGGTAATCGCCGGGCGCAACGAAGCCGGAAAGGATCAGCTCGGCCCCGGAATTGATGACAACATTGCCGGTGACAGAAACGGAGTCGCCGAGGTCAAACTTGAGCAGGGAGCCGGTCGCGAATGTGAGATTCCCGGCAATCGTGAGAACACCGGCGCTGCTGGCTCCGCTTCCGCCGCCGCCGCTGCTGATGTCGATCGTGCCAGGCGAGAGGATTGCCCTGTCGGAGAAGGTCACTGCCCGGTTGATGGTGCCTTTGCCAGCGAGTGTACTGCCCTCCCTCATTTCGATGTTTCCCGTGCCTGCGGCAACGGTGCCGTCAATAACGAGCACGCTGCTTCCGGCGTAAACGCGGATGCCTCCTGTGGTGGCGGCGACGGTGGCGGTACCGGCAAGATGGACAGTGCCGGCAGAGCTGATGTCCAGTCTGCCGAGCTTATCGGATGTTCCTGCGACGGTGCCGTTGATGGTTATCAATTTTCCGGCGGCTGGCTGGAGGGTGATGTTGCCGGCGTCGATGGTGATGTTGTTGAACACGAAGTTTCCTCCTGCCGCGACGACGTTGGCCGTGTTGGTGAAGATGACGTCATTTTGGAACGCCTGCGTGTTCGCGCTGGTGTGGATCGCGTTGGTGCTACCGCTGATTGTGATGGGGCTGCCGCTGAAGACGAAGGCGCCGGAGTTGCCCTGGAACTGGATCGCGTTCACGGAGACGGACGTGTCGATGGTGACAGCCAGTTTTGTGGTTCCCTGCGGCTGGATGATGGTGTCGTTGCCGTTGGGCGGGAGCACCCTGCCAGTCCAGTTCGCGATGGTGGACCAGTTGTTGTCGGCGCCCGCCCCGGACCATTTGTAAGAAGTCGTGGCGGCGGACAACATGGATGTGGCAAAACCACATGCGATAATAACAAGCAATAACAGGCGGCAGGTATAGCGTTTTTGGTTCATGGCTTTTGGTTGTTGGTTGGTTGGCTGATTGGTTGGCTGGTTGGTTGGCTGGTTGGCTGGTTGTTGGTTGGTGTTCGGATGGAATTCGGAAATGTGTGTGTGCGGGGGGGGGGGGGGGAGGGGGTTAATGGTTGTCGTAGAGGCAGGCGGCGTTGCCTTTGGGGTGGCTGGCGATGTCGGTTTCCAGGTCAATGGCGCGGACGTGTCCGTCGTAGAAGGCGGCGTTGGCATGTTTGCCGCCGGCGTGACGCGGATAGACCGGCCAGTCGCCGTTCCAGATGCCGGATGAAGACGGGAAACGCGCGTATCCGAAGCTGGCATCGTCGGCGGGACGGTTTTCCGTCCAGGCAGACGGGGCGGCGGTGACAGAGGCGGGCTTGCCGATGTCGCAGGCAAAAATGCAGCGCGCGGGGTTTTTGACGTCAGTGATTCTGCGGCTTTTCACCGGCAATTGGTCGTAGGCGTGAAGAAATTTGCCGTCGGGGTCGCTGGTGTTGTTGATGCCGTAGGAGACGGGCTGGCGACCGTTGTCAAGTTTGGCAGCGCTGGTGCCGACGAGAGTGTCGGAGGGGCAGACGAGGATGGTGCCTTGGCGGACCGGCGCACCGAGATACGGGGCGAGGTGGACGCGATAGGTGACCATGCCCGAACCGTCGTTTTTTTCCGAATAAGTCGGGACGAGGAAGTCGCGGTTGTCGCCAGCGTAGAGTTGGGCGGCGGCGGCTATCTGGCGGAGATTGGAGGCGCATTGGGCCGTTTTCGCGCTCTCGCGCACCTTGCCGACCGTGGGGAGAATAATGGCGGCAAGGATACCGATGATCGCGATGACGGTGAGCAGTTCGATCAGCGTGAAGGCGGCAGGGATACGATTCGACGAATGCATAGGGATAGTGAGTCGGGAGGCGGGAGACATGTGGTTTGATCACGCGGTGTCGCGGGTGATGATTTCGCCGCGGATGCGGGTGATCGGAGGAACCGTATCGGGATTATGGATGCGGGTTGAAAGGAGTCCGAAAGCGCGCTGGCCGAGGTCCTCGAAGGGGACGTGATAACTGGTGAGGCGGAGGCCGCCAGGAAGGGGGAGGGCAGAGTCGTCGATACCAACAATCTTGAGGTGATTGGGGATGGTCAGGCCGAGTTTTTGCGCGGCGAGGCTCAATCCGGCGGCAATGTGGTCGTTGACACAGACCACCGCCTCAAGCGTGTCCTTGTTGTTTTTGCCCGGAGCGGGCGGTGGCGGAGAGGCTTGCTTGAAATACCGGATACCCAGTTCGGTCGGGTCTTTGAGCGGATCGTCGAAATCGGGCCGCATCGTCGGGTCGAGCAGGATGCGGCGCGAGTCGGGCGTGATGCCGGCTTCGTCGAGCGCCCAGAGGTAGCCTTGGTGGCGTTCGGTGACGGAGGGCGCCCAGGCGTGATTGGCCAGAAAGCCGATGCGCGTGAGGCCTTGTGCGAGGAGGTGACGCGTGGCGGAGTAGCCGGCGTGAAAGTTGTCCACCATCACCGAAGGGCAGCCGAGGCCGGAGAGATTGAGGTCGGCGAGGACGACGGGGAAGCGGGAATTGACGAGAATGCTGGAGAGCTGGACTTGCTCGCGGGGGTTTTGTATCAGGGGATAAAATACGGCGCCGCGCACGGCGAATTCGGAGAGGCGGCTGAGGTATTCGGCTTCCTTGGCGTAGTCGGTGCCGGTGGAGAGAGTGACGACACGGCGGGCGGCCTTGTTTGCGGCGGACTGGAATCCTTTTACGGTGCGCCAGATGCCTTCATGTTGTTCGCTGGGGTAGATGAATGCGAAAGCGTCGAGTTCGGTGGCGGGGTTGGCCGGGACGGCGTTGGCGGAGATGACGCGGGTGCCGGCGCGGGTGCGGCGTTCGACGAGGCCTTCATGGGCGAGGAGTGCCATGGCTTTGGTAACGGTGCCGGGGCTGCAGGAGAATTCGGCGGCAAGCTCGGTTTCGGTCGGGAGCTTTTCGTCGAGCTTCCATGTGCCGTCGAAGACACGCTGGCGAAGCTCGGCGTGGAGAGCGGTGACTTTCGGAGGAGTGCGAAAAACCATATGGATGCAGAAAAAGTGGTTATCTGAGGGAATGCAACAAAAAATCATTCAATCACTTTATTTTTTCGGGAAAAGGAGGGCAGGCTCTGAACTTTTTGTGTTTCCATGAACTTTGCGTCTGGCCAATCCCGGACCAGGCGAAGCGTGCGTTCGGTTCTGCCGACAAACAGGTGAATGGCGCGGGAAAAAGCGGACAGGCAGGCGATCCGGTGGCATGGTAGCGCCGTAGCGCCGCGCAAAACCCTGCGATGGGCGGCATAATTTTGTACCTTGCAAGCGCATGGCCTCGCACCAGATTGCCCCGCATGCCACTTTCGTATCCAGAAGCCGTCATCACCCGGCATCCGCCGGAACACTATAAACAGGAGCTCGAAGCAATTAAACAGGTTGGAAAAGAAACGGCCCGTTCGCCCCAAGCCGCCAGAGCATTTCTGATCAAAATGGGCTACCTTACCAAAGACGGCAAACGGGTGCATCCGCGTTATAGAGCCAAGAATTGATTTTCCACTGGAGAAGTCCCCCATGCCCGTGTCCCCATTTGTGCTGGCTTACCACGGTTGCGACCGGCAGATCGGCGAGCAGATTCTTGCAGGTAAAGAACATCTTCATCCCAGCCAGAATGCGCATGACTGGCTGGGACACGGAATTTATTTTTGGGAGAACAATCCGGAACGGGCCTTGCACTGGGCGCAGTTTATTCAGAGCCGGAGTGACCTTTTTCAGGGTCGCATCCGAAGCCCGTTTGTTATCGGTGCGATTATCGATCCGGGGACCTGTCTGGACCTGATGGAGGCTACATCGTTGGCTGCCGTCCGGTCCGCTTATGCCGAAATGGAACTTGCTTTTGAGGCAACCGAAACGCCCCTTCCAGTGAATCAACCGAGCGGCAATCGTGATGAAGATTTGGTCAAACGTTACCTTGATTGCGTAGTGATCAATTACCTGCACGAAATCAGGAAGACGACAAATCTGCCGCCTTACGATTCCGTGCGTGGAGCGTTTATCGAGGGGCGTCCGCTTTATCCCGGCGCCGGGATCATGGAGAAAACACACATCCAGATTTGCGTGCGCAATCCCCGGCAGATTCGCGGGTATTTCCGTCCGCAACCGGAGTCGGACGAGTAGCGGGGGGGGGGGGGACCGGACTGGACTATTCGCGCGGTCAGTACACCTCGCCGCTTTCCAATTTCCACTCTCCAATCTGGCAATCATTGATTGCCTTGACCTTTTTCCGGGTTTCATCGCACCCAGGCGGTTTGCGCGGAAGAGGCGGCATCGTGGTCGCCGGTGGTGGGTGGTTCATCGAACGGAAGCTGACCGATTTCCTCAATGAGGGAATGGTCGGGGGCTTCAAGAGTTCGACCGATTTCCGCTCCCTGTTGCTGCAATAGCGCCTGGAGTTCGCCGACAGGTGTCTTGCGAATGCTGATACGGTGGCGGGCGGCGAGCGCGGCGGCGGTGCCGGCTGCCTGGCCTTGCGCCATGCAGATGGGTATGACGCGTGTCGAGGCCATGGCTTCGTGCGTGGCCGAGATGCACTTGCCGGCCATCGCAAGACCGTCCACGTCGCGCGCGATGAGGCTGCGCAGGGGAATCGTGTAGGCTTTGACGTTGCGCGAGTCCACCCAGGTGCCGGAGGGACGGTGGATGTCGATGTGATAGGCGCCCATTGCAACGGCATCGGGAAAAATGCGGCCATTGACGAGATCGTCTTCCGTGAGGATGTGGTCGCCCATGATTCGGCGGCTCTCGCGTATGCCGAGCATGGGCGCGATTTCGAGAAGGCGCGCGGTGGCGAATCCGGGAACGTAGTTCCGGAAAAAGGACACGAGTTGCGGGATCTGCTCATAAACCCGGGCGCAGGCCTGCGTCACGCTGTTGACGTCAATCGGGTCGAGGCCGAGAACGCGGGTCATGATGACGGTGAACTCGTCGGGACGATGGGTTTTTACCCCGACGATCCGGGTTTGGGGAATGTCGAGATCCCCGGCAGCGCGGGCGCGTTCAAGAAGCGGAGCGAAGCCGCCGCAGATGATGACTTGCATGCGATCAAGGCGCCCCAGGGTTTTGGCTCGCAGGTCCGGGTAAGGCGCAAGCCATTCACGGTAGTTGAGGTCGTCGCGTTTGCATCCGGCGATAAATGCGGTGCGATCTACGCCACCGAGACGGAATACCAGTGTCGGCGCCTGGACGAGTCCGTCACCGCTCCGACCTTTTTCCCAGGCGACGCCACCCCGCGCGGCAACGTCGCCGTCTCCGGTGCAGTCAATTGTCGTTAATGCGTGGATACGTTGCTGTCCTGATTTGTGATGGACGACGACTCCGGTGATCCGGTCGCCTTCGCGCAAGGTATCCAGCACATGCGTGTGCAGCATGAGTTTTACGCCGGCTTCGGAGCAGAGCTGCATGGCGAGGCATTTCCACCAGTGGGTGTCAATGCTGACGGCGGAGCCGCACTTGATGTCATACTCGTAAGGCGAGGCCGCTCCGGTTTGCCGGAGGCGGCGGACAAACCCGGCGGCCATGCCTTTGACGACCTGGCGATAATCGCGGTCATGAAAACCGAGCCAGGATAGCGTGGCGGAGAGTCCGCCAGGGAAACCGGCGGATTCGACGAGGAGTGTGTTGGCTCCATTGCGGGCGGCTGCGAGCGCGGCGGTGAGGCCGGCGGCTCCCGCGCCGACAACAAGAACATCGGTGGTGATGGCGGGGAGGTTTGTGTCGGCGGGAAGGTTTGTGACGGATTGTTTCATGCAGTGTCGGGCTGGCCACTCTTGGCGAGGAGGACGGTGGCGGTCGGGAGACCGGCGCTTTTTTTGAAATTATGCGTGTGCCGGTGTCCGGTGTAGAAGCACCACCAGGCGTTGTCGTGATAAACAACGTTGTGACTTGGCAGAAGGCCGTGGATGTCGTGTCCGCCGTTGAAGCCCGCATCCATGCAGGGGAATCGATCCGGGCGTTGCCAGGTCAGGCCTCCGTCATCGGACATGGCGCGTTCGATGGAGAGGATTTGGGTGTCGCAACGATAGTGGCCGATCTGCCCGTAACGGCGTCCGTCGGGAAGATGGGTGACGGCGAGGCCGTAAAACTGGAGGCCGGGCGGTTCGTCGGTATCGGGTTCGAGAACGCGGCGGCGGTCTTCAAAATGAAGTCCGTCGCGGCTGGTGAAGCGGTCAATGACACGGACAAAACCGGCGGCGTTGTCTTCGGCGATGTAACGCGGACTGTCCTTGGGCACGGAAACGATACAGGCCGTGTAGAGTTCGTATCGGGCGGCGTCGGAGGCGGCGTCGGGGGTGACGCCGGGAATGGCGTAGAGATTGGTTGCGTCGTTCGTCACGAGCATCGGGTTGGCGGCAGGCTCGTGGCCGGGGCGGGTATGGGCGGTATTTCCCCAGAAGGTGAGTCCGTCGGCTGCGAGGGTGTTTTTTTCGACCGCCCGGTCGTGGTAGTGGTAGAGGATGGCCCGATACGGATCGGCGACGGTATAATGAAATCCGTCGCAGGAATCGGCGCAGAGATAACGGACGATGCCGGGGGCGTGCGCCCAAAAGTAGAGACGATGTCCGCCACCGGGAAGAACGAGGTGAACGGGCTGCACGGGGAGCCAGCCATCCGGGAGATTTGACAGTGTGTAACGTTCTCCCGGATACAGGAGGCGGGCGTTGCCGGGAGCGCGCCGGAGCCGGTATTTGCGCGCGGAGGGCGAACCGGGAATGCCTTCGGCGATGCCGATTTCGCAGGAACGGCGGTCGGCGGTGCGGGCGTAATACCAGAGCCGCCAGCCGCCGTTGCCGCCGCCGTCGCCGAGTGGTTCGGCGGGGCAGGTGAAGTTGCGCAGTCCGTCCTGCTCCCACGGCTCGGTGGGGACAATCGCCAGCCCTTGCGGTTGCCAGCGGACGGATAAAGGAGACGCATGTGTCATGAGGATCAGGGATTCAATGCGATCATTTGCCCTCGGGCGGAGGCTGCACGGGTAATGGTGGCGATGTCCGCCGCGGCTTCCGTGAGCGTTGTCCTGGACGAGCCGCTACGCGTGAGCAGGTGAAGTTCGATGCCGCGGTGCGCAGCGAGTCGTGTGCACGCGGTGCTGATAACTCCGGTGCCCCCGATAAAAAGGATTTTTCCCATTGAGATGTCTTTTAACGAACAGAGCGGTTATTGCGGGTGAGGTATTCGCGGACGAGTTTTTCGCGTCCGGTGGGCGCGGTGGCACGTTGCGCGTCGTGGTAAGTTGAATACTTCTCGTCATGCTCGAAGCTCCAGATGTGGCTTTCGCGGAAGGCGTGATACGACCAGTCCCAGCCGAGTTCTTCAAAGAGGTCGATGTTGTCGCGCAGGTATTGCACGGCGTCGGGCGCCCAGCGGGCCACGCCAAATTCGCCGACGTAAATGCGGACTTTGTTTTTCTTTGCGAAGTCGATCGCGGGCGCGAGTTCCTTGCGGAGTCGTTCCTTGTTCCAGAGGCCGCCACCGTTGTCACCGAAGGATCCGGGCCACGGCTGCCTGATTTTTTCGTAGGCTTGCTTGAGGTCGGTGCCTTCGAGGGTTTTCACGCCCTGGTGGGTGTAGGCGTGAGGTTGGTAGTTGTGGACGCTATACACGATGTTTTTTCCCTTGAGGACGGGGAAGGTTGAAAAACCCCAGCACAGGCCGCCGGGGCCGACCTGGACGACGATGGGCACGTCGCTGGTTTCACGAATGGCGTCGATGAGTTGTTGCGCCCAGGCGGGCCAGTTTTGCGGGTAGCCTGGAAAATCGTCCCAGTCGAGGGGTTCGTTTTTGAGTTCGAGCCAGACGTGCCCGGCATAGGGTTTCAGGATGCGGGCGGTGGCGACCGCCTGTTGTTTCATCAGTTCGAGTTCGCCCGGTTCGCGCCACAAATAGTGCGCCCATGCGTTTTTTCCAGCCGCCCGGAGTTCACGGTAATTGGCCATCGGCGGAGAAAAAAGGGAGACGACAACAAAGATGCCATTCTCCCGCGCCGCTTCGAGTTGGGCGGGGAGGCGTTCGAGCATTTTTTGCCAGGCGGCAACGGGATTGCCGGCGTGAGTCGTGATGGGGCTGAGGATGAGACGGACACTGTTGGCGCCGAGCGCTCGCGCGTCGCGAAAGGTTGTTTCGCCGGCATCAAAGCGAACGGTGAATCCGCGCAGGCGCGGGGTTGTCGCGACATCGTTGTCCGTGCAAAGATCGGAGACCGGGGCGTATCCGACGGAGGCGGCGAGGGGGATGGACATTCCGGAAAAGAGAAGCGCGCCAATGATGGCGGTTGTAATGCGGTATTTGATACGAGATATGGTCATGTGTACAGGATGGGCGGTGTGTCCGGGAGCAGGACAATGCAAGGCTGCTTCCGTCCGATGTGTGAAGGCGGGGGGGGGGGAGGGGATTGCGATACGACGGGGAGCCGTCAACCGTTTCGGCGACGGCGGGCTACCCAAAATACGCCAAGGGCGATACAGGCGGCGATGATGGCAGTCGCGGCGGGTTCAGGAACGGCCGTTGTTGTGACAAGGAGTTGCAGGGGGGAGCCGGTATTTGCCGGCGAGTTGTCATTGGCCGGATCACTGTCCGTGAAACGGAATACGGCCGCTTGTCCGGTCATGGTCATGACAAAACTGATGGTGTTGTTTTGGGTGACGTTTTCCGGAACAAGCAGGGCGGTGACGTCCCAATTCCAGTATTGGCTGGCCGCGGTGGAATCGACCGAAGTCGTCGCGCCTTCCCCGGTGCCAGGCGTATAGGTAAATGCACTACCCTCCACCGGAACAGCAGTGAAGGTGCAGGTCTGCGCAATGATGTCACGGGATCCCTGTGTGTTGGCGGAGTCCTGGACCAGATAAAGTCGCAGCGTGGCGGAGGTGACTGCGTCCAGGTCTATCGACGCGACATTGAATTCGAGAAACAATTGCTGGTTTATGTTGCTGAGAAGCCGGTTTGTAAGGCTGGCAACATTACCGGCACTGGTCGTGTAAAAATCCACGGTGGGTGTGAGTGTCGCATCCGCCGCGCAAAGGCGGGACACGGACGCGAAGGCGAACAGTCCGGCGGCAAGCAAAGGGAATGCAGTCCGGCGGCGTTGATTCAGGAACGGTGATGCAGTTTTCATGGGTTCGGGTGTTGTAACGAATTTTATGATACGATGGTTTTCTGGCGGGTGATAAAATGCGCCTATGGCATCCAGAACAGGTAGTCGTCGGGATTGCCGCCGGGTGGCGGGAAATAAGGCGGGGTGGCGATGCGGGAGATCGTTTTGAGGGATTCGACGTGCCCGTCCGCAAAGACGACGTTTTGCGCGCCATCGTGATAGTCGCCGTATTTCGGGGAGGCTCCGTTCATGGCGGAGGCGAGGGGTTGTGTCATGGCAACGGCGGGCCATGTCGAGGGGTCGAGGGGGGCTTCGGTGAAGAGCATGGTTTTTGACGGTGCGCGAAACGCGCTTGCCGGAAAGCGGGTCGGAGGGGAGATGCTGGCGTTGGGGCGAATGTAGATGTTCATCGCGTAGTTCACCAGGCTGGCCCGGTCCGGATACGCGGGGTTCAGCGTGGCAACCAGCTTTCGGACAACCGGGCAGGTGGCCCCGGTCGAGCGATAGACATTTTCACCGCTCACAGGCGAAATGCCCATGTAGGGGAGGATGCCGCGCCGCCAGAAAAGGGCGTTTTGTTCTTCCTCGGTATTGAGGCCGGAGGTGCGGGAGAGCGGCATGAGGTCTTTGTTGTCGCTCGCATAAAGCATGATGAAGCCGTGGACGTTGCGGAGGTTGGCGATACAGGTGGCGCGTTCGGCGGTCTTGCGGACTTTGCCAACCGTCGGGATGATAATGGCCGCCAGAATACCGATGATCGCGATCACGGTAAGCAATTCGACCAGGGTAAAAGCGGAATGGGGGCGCTGAAATAACGGGCGGTTCATGGCGGGATGATCATGCGGTGTCGCGAGTGATGATTTTACCGCGGATGCGAATGAGCGGCTGGACGGTATCGGGATTGTGAATGCGCCCGGACAAAAGCCCGAAGGACTTTTCCCCGAGCGTTTCAAATGGCACGTGGTAACTGGTGAGATTTTCGGGGGAGTCCGGAGAATCATATGTATGCAGAAAGGGCGATTATTTGTGGGAATGCAATAAAAAATCATTCAATCACTTTGTTTTTTCAGAAAAAAGGGGACATGTCCTGGTTTTTTGGTGTTTCAAGGAACCTTGTGTCTGCCGATCCCGGACCAGACAAAGCGTGTGTTCTGTGTCCCCATGCCCGTGTCCCCATTTGTGCTGGCTTGCCACGGTTGCGACCGGCAGATCGGCGCGCAGCGAGCAGGTTCTTGCAGGCAAAGAACATCTTCTTGCGTCGGGCGAGTAGCGGGGGGGGGGGGGGGGAGGGGGGGGCCGGACATACAAACGGGAATTTCCACGGCATATCAGGTGCCGCGCTCTTCGTTTACGACTGTTTTTTTCACGACGGGCGGCAGGTCGAAGGTCG
>JAISAX010000586.1 GCA_031266495.1 Opitutaceae bacterium | reverse complement strand
GCGAATGTTTTTCAAGAAGACCTGCTCTTGTTCAACAAAGTTATCTTCTCTCCGAATTCGCGTCTATTCGCGTCCATTCGCGGTTAAAACGACTTTTTCAAAGTGCCCTACAATACAGGGGGTTTGGTTTTAGCGTTCTTCAGCGTTCTTTAGCGGTCCCCCCCCGGTTTGGGATCAGTGTCCTGTGTAACAATTGAACAGGTTATTTGGGCACGATTCCTAATCCGATCCCGCCCCTTCTCCACCTATTCTCCCCCTTTCTCCACGCTTGCCCGCCCTGCCTGCGGGTGGTTTGTTGGGCGCTTTCATTTTTTTCCCATGAAACCGACGACAGCCAAAGCAACCCGCAACAAAACCACTCCCGCACTCGCAACCGCAACCGCCGTCCGCAAGGCCCCCCCCCCCGCCGCCGCCGCTGCGTCCGACGCCACGCGCCAGTTCTCCTCCATCATCCACGACGGAGCGGACCGCGCCCCCAACCGCTCCATGCTCCGGGCCGTCGGATTCAAGGACCCCGATTTCCGGAAAACCGTCGTCGGCGTGGCCTCCACCTGGTCGATGCTCACCCCGTGCAACATGCACATCAACAAACTCGCCGAATACGCCGAACAGGGCGCCAACGAGGCCGGAGGCAAAGGCATCATCTTCGGCACCATCACCATCGCCGACGGCATCAGCATGGGCACGCCCGGCATGCGCTACTCGCTCGTCTCCCGCGAAGTCATCGCCGACTCCATCGAGACCGTGGTCGGCGGCGAAGGGTTCGACGGCCTCGTGGCCATCGGCGGTTGCGACAAAAACATGCCCGGCTGCGTCATGTCCATGGCCCGCCTCAACCGGCCGGGAGTTTTCGTTTATGGCGGCACCATCCTGCCCGGCATCCACCCGGGAAACAAAAAGGAGTGCGACATCGTCTCCGTATTCGAGGCCGTAGGACAGCACGCCGCCGGCAAGCTCGACGCCGCCGGCCTCAAGACCGTCGAAGAATGCGCCATCCCCGGCCCCGGCTCCTGCGGCGGCATGTACACGGCCAACACGATGGCCAACGCCATCGAAGCCCTCGGCCTCTCGCTCCCCAACTCCTCCGCGCAGATCGCCATCAGCAAGGAAAAGGAGCAGGATTGCCGCCGCGCCGGCGCCGCCGCCGTCGAACTCGCGAGAAAAGGCATCCGCCCCCGCGACATCTTGACGAAAAAAGCGTTCGAGAACGCCATCACCATAGTCATTGCGCTCGGCGGCTCGACGAACGCCGTGCTCCACCTGCTCGCCATCGCGCACACCGCCGGCGTGCCACTCGCCATCGACGACTTCACCCGCATAGGCAAACACGTGCCCGTGCTCGCCGACCTGAAACCCTCCGGCAAATACAGCATGGCGCACCTCTCGCGCATCGGCGGCCTGCCCCCGCTCATGAAGGAACTGCTCGACCGCGGCCTCATCCACGGCGACTGCCTCACCGTCACCGGCCAGACCGTGGAGCAAAACCTCAAGAACGTGAAACCGTATCCGAAAGGGCAGGACGTCATTTTCCCGTTCGACAAACCAATCAAGGCCGACAGCCACCTGCGCATCCTCTACGGCAACCTGGCCACCGGCGGCTCCGTGGCGAAAATCACGGGCAAGGAAGGACAGCGATTCACCGGAAAAGCCATCGTGTTCGAGGGAGAAGAAGCCGCGCTGGCCGCGATTCTCGACGGACGCGTCAAGACCGGCCACGTAGTAGTGATCCGCAACGAAGGCCCCGTCGGAGGCCCCGGCATGCGCGAGATGCTAGCGCCCACCAGCGCCATCATGGGCCGGGGACTCGGCAAGGACGTGGCGCTGATCACCGACGGACGTTTTTCCGGAGGATCGCACGGATTTGTGGTGGGGCACATCACGCCCGAGGCGGCGACAGGCGGCGCCATAGGCATCGTGAAGAACGGCGACCCGATCACCATCGACGCCGGGAAGAACCGGATCACGCTCGAAATCGCCGCGAAGGAAATCGCCGCGCGCAAGAGGGAGTGGAAGCCGAAAAGACCTTACGCCACGCGCGGCGTGCTAGCGAAGTACGCGAAGCTCGTCAGCACAGCCAGCGAGGGCGCGGTGACCGACAAGTACCTGTAAGCGAAGCGGGCGCATCTCGAAAAGCGGACAGATTTCCGCGTGGCGCGGGCATCCGGGCCGTGTTCCGGAGTCCGGTGGCCGGGCTGGTGGGCGGCGCTGCGCGCCGTCCACGGGCTGGAAGCCCGTGCCACTCCCGGAACACGGGCAAGATGCCCGCGCCACTCCCGGCAGCGGACTCAGATATGGATCGCCTCGCCCAACGAGGCGGCGGCGGCTTCCATGATCGCTTCGCTCAGCGTCGGGTGCGCGTGGATCGTCCGGTGGATTTCCTCGACCGACGCCTCCAGTTCGATCGCCAGACCATACTCTGCGATCAGCTCGGTGGCCTCGCTGCCGATGATGTGCGCGCCGTAGATCTCGCCGGTCTTCGCGTCCGTGACGACCTTCACAAACCCGTCGCTCTCGGCCGAAGCCACCGCCTTGCCGGACGCCGTGAAGGGGAACTTGCCGACCTTGATATCGAGCTTTTTGTCCTTCGCCGCCCTCTCGGTGAGGCCGATGGAGGCGACCTGCGGCTGGCAGTAGGTGCAAGCGGGGAAATTTCTCACGCGCTTCGGCTTGCCGTGTCCGAACATGCCGTTGACGGCGTTGACCGCTTCGAAGATCGCGATGTGCGCCAGCCAGGGCGGGCCGATGATATCGCCGGCGGCATAGATGCCCTTGATCGTCGTCTGGTAGTCGTCGCCAACCTTCACGCCGTTGCGGTCAAGTTCGACGCTGGCGGCCTTGCCGAGCACGCCCTCGATATTGGCCACGACACCGGTCGCCGAGAGCAGGAAACCGGCTTCGACCTCCTGTTTCCTGTTATCGCCGCCGCCGCCGCTGCCGCTGCCGCCACCGCAACCGCCGGTCACCAGGTCCACTTTCACGGAGTCTTTCCCGACGCGGAAATTTTCGCACCTCGTATCGACGAACGTGGTGATCCCCTGCTTGTCAAAGGCGCGGTGGAGGGTTTTGGCGACCTCCGCGTCCTCGACCGGGAGAATCTGCGGGAGCATCTCGACCAGCGTGACTTTCGTGCCGAGCGCGTTGAAAAACCAGGCGAACTCCACGCCGATGGCGCCGGCGCCGACGATGATGATCGACTCCGGCAGCGTCGTGTTGGCGAGCGCCTCGCGGGAAGTCATTACACGGTCACCGCTGTAGTCGAGGCCCGGGATGCGGCGCATCCGGCAACCGGTGGCGACAAGGATGTTTCGGGCCTTGAAGAACGTCCCCCTGTGCTCGCCCCCGGTGATCTCGACCATGCCGCCGGCGCGCTCGAGTTCGATGCATGCCACCTTTTTGCCAAGTTGCCCGGCGCGAATCGCGCCCGCATGGCCCGCCGGGCCGCCGCCGATGACAATGAGATCGTACCCCGTAGTTTCAGCCATGATGAGAGAGGAAGAGCCAAACCTGCCTCGTCCGCGAAAAAGGGCAACCGTTCCTGCCGCATGCCGCACCCGCCGGCGGCAGGCCGCTTGCATCCGGGCTTGCACCGGCGGGTTGCATATTTAGTTGTGGAAACCGTTATGAACCTTCCCGCCCGGCCCGCCCTTTTCCGGTTGTTCCTCGCCATCATGATTGCCGGCGCCGGCCTGGCCGGACCGCTCGCCGCCGCCGCGACGCGGACGTTCACCGACCGGCAAGGGCGCACGATCCAGGCAGAATTCGTGTCGCTCGAAAACGGCGTTGTGAAGATCCGGCGCGATGACGGCATCACCTTCGACCTGAAACTCTCCTCGCTCAGCGATGCCGACCAGAAGTGGCTCCGCGACGAGGCCGCCAAACCGGCCGTGCTTCCGGCGACTGCGCTCGCCGTCGAGATGGTCCGCTCGACCTACAGCACCGAAAAGGACGAAAAAACCCGGCCCGGCCTCGTCCTCACCGTGGAGCAGTCGGGGTATCGCATAAAAATCACCAACAAGACCGCCACCCCCCTGTCGCTCACGGCCAGATACCGGGTATTTGTGCAAAATGACACCGGCTCTTTCAACCAGGCCACGGAAGGCGGCATTCGCAAAACGGAAGGGCAGGAGGAAATCACCGGATTGCCGTCCTTCAAAACCACCGAATTCCGGACCAACCCGATTGCACTCGGTTCCCAGAAGCTGAAACCGGGTTATATCTGGAAAGATAATAAAAAACCGCGCGAGAAAATCGCCGACGAGATCATCGGCATCCAGTTGAGGGTGTACGCGGGCGACCAGCTCGTGGTCGAGCGCCACGTGCCGCCCAGCCTCGAAAAGACGCAACCATGGTAAGCCTGCCGCGCCAACGCCGTCGGTTTTCTCCGCCGCACCAGCCGATCCTGCTTCTGGATGTAATTGATGTTACGTGGAGAACGTCTCACCGCAGTTCCCATTCGTAGGGATACTCCGACAGCATCCGGGGCTTGCGGTCGGTGACCTGCACCACGTCCTCGATCCGGCAGCCGCCGAGGCCGGGATAATACAGCCCCGGCTCGACCGTCACGACCGAACCTTTTTTCAGGGTGTAATCAATAATGGATACGCGCGGCGCCTCGTGGATGGCAAGGCCAAGCCCGTGGCCGGTCCCGTGAAAAAAACCGGACGCCCCCCTGGCCGTGCGCTTCGTCCCGAACCCGCGCGCCTTGAACACATCAAGGCAACGCTGGTGGACGTCCTTGCCGTTGACGCCGGTGCGGATCGCGCCGAGCGCGGCGAGCTGCGCCTCGCGCACCGCCGCCACGAGTTTTTGTTGCGCGTCGCTTGCCCGGCCCTTGAGGAACGTGCGCGTCATGTCGCCATGGTATCCGGTGCGCATGACACGCGGGAAAACATCCACCACGATCAGCTCGCGCGGACGGAGCGGGCCATGCCCGCGTTCGTGCGGGTCGCACGCCTGGTCGCCGCCGGCGGCGATGGTGCCGACGGAGAGAGCGCCGGCCTCCAGGCAGGCGACCTCGATGGCGGTGTGCAGCCGTCCGGACGTGAGCACGGCGCCGCCGTGCCAGAGTTTGCCGGCGCGGATGGTGGCGGCGCGCAGGAGTTTTTCGGCGGCGGCGATGCCGGCGGCGCTGGCCCGGTTGCCCTCGCGCAGGGCGGCGGCTTCGGCGGCGGTCTTGACCTCGCGTTCGGGGAAAATCGCGGCCACCGGCTCCACGGCGATGCCGAGCGAGCGGAGCTGGTCGGCGAAGCCGGCGGGAAAATCGTCCGGCACCCGGAACGCGCCTACGCGGTAACGGCGGGCGAGCAGCGTCACGACATGGGCGGGGTGGGGGCGCTGGTCCTTCGGGATGCCAAATACGCGACGGGCGCGACGAAAGAGCGGTTCGAGCGGCAGCACCGTATCAAAACCGGAGGAGCGCCGGGCGCGTCCAAATTCGAGGGCATTGAGCGCGGCGATTTTCCGGCCGCGCACCCCGATGGCGATAAACGGATCGGGCGCCGGGAAGCGTCCGAAATACAGCATGTCGGCGCTGCATCCGGTGTCGGCATAGAGAAGCACCGCCGGGGCCGGAGGGGCCGGAGCCGGAGCCGCGAGAGGAGCCGCCGGGGCCGGAGAGGCGGGAGGGGCGGACGGACGGGGAACAGTGCGGAAGGCGGAACGGGAAGTGCGGGATGAGCGGGCCACGTTGAAGTTGTGTTTGTCGGGCAAGTGAGTAGCCACCGGGACGTGAGAAATGCAAATCCGGTTTTGAAATCGAACGGCGAAAAGGACGGGAAACAGCCTTCCGGAGGTGCGCCGGCATTGTTCGCCACGCGCTCCGGCCATCGCCGCAGGCCGTTGTGGCCGCTGTTCGCTCTGGCGGGCATCTTGGCGTTGGCCGGGCTGGCCGGTTGCAACGAAAAGAAGGGACCGGAGACGTTTTTCCCGATCCGGGTGGGCAACGCCACCGCACGCCTGCAGCTTGCGGTGACGCCGTCCGAAATGGAACGCGGCCTCATGGGTCGCACCGATCTGGCGGACGACGACGGCATGATCTTTGTCTATCGCGCGCCGCGGCGGATGAGTTTCTGGATGCGCAACACCCCGACGCCGCTCGACATCGGGTTTTTCGACACGGATGGCGTCCTGCGCGAAGTGTATCCGATGCAGCCTTACGACGAGACGGCGGTGGCGTCGAGGAGCCGCGCGCTGTGCCATGCGCTGGAGATGAAGCAAGGCTGGTATCGGTCACGCGGCATCCGTCCCGGTGACCGGCTCGACCTTGCCGCGCTCGACAAGGCGTTGAAGGCGCGGGGATTGCCCGGCATCCGGTTGCCGGAAAAAATCGTGGACCGCTGAGTCAAAGCAGGGCTACATCGCGCCAAAGCAGGGCTACATTTTCGCAAAACAGTCCTGCCCCGGGCTGTTTTTTCCCCGAAAAAACGCCAAGGATTCACCACCTTGGCGCGTCTCCACTAGAAACCGGCAATGAAACTGCCCTCCGAAACCGAAACCGCCGCCGCTGCTGCTGCTGCCGCCGCCGACGCCGACGCCAGCCTGATCTCCCGGGCCGCGCAAGGATCGGGCGATGCGTTTTCGGAGTTGTTCAACCGGTATTATCCGGCGATTCACGCGTTTGCCTGGCGTCTGACGCTTTGCCCGGCGGAGGCTGCCGACATCGCGCAGGATACGTTTATCCATGCCGCCCGTTCGTTGGGCGGCTTCCGCCGCGAGGCATCGTTCAAAAACTGGCTGCACACCATCGCGGTCAACAAGAGCCGCGACCGCCATCGCCAGCGCCTCCGGCGCGAACGCCTCTCGTCCGAACTGGCCGCCTTGCAGGCCGGCGAGGATGCGGATGCCTGTGATGATGACATCCGGTTCTCCGGCGACGGGATTGCGCCCCGCCATGTTGCCCTGCGCGATGCCCTCGCCGCGCTTCCCGGCGAACTCCGCGAAGCCGTAGTGCTCGTGTATTACGAAAACCTGAATCACGCCGGGGCCGCGCGCATCCTCGGCTGCGCCGAATCGACCGTCTCGTGGCGCATCTTTCGCGCAAAACAAAAACTCAAGCGCCGGCTCCGCAACCCGTCCCTCCGGGAATGATCGCGGCGCGATCCGGAAAAAAAAACGGAAAACGAAAGACCAAGAAGGAAAACAATCATGAACGACAACGACCTGAAAAAACACCTTTCCGCACTCGCACCGCCCGCGCCCGGCGAAGCCGCTCGCGAGAGCGCCCGGCACGCCGCGCTCGCGGCACTCGCCGATTCTGCCGTTCCCGCCACTCCCGCCGCCCCCGCATCCGATGTCGGCGGCTTCGGCCACACCGTCGCGACAGCCGGCAGGCGACGAAGCCGTCCGCATGGCATCCGGGCGCTTTTCCCGGCAGTGGCGGCTTTTGCCGCGGCACTTGCCGCGGCGCTGGCGATTCTCGCGGTATTTTTCTGGCGACCGACCGCAGGGGAAGGGCCGGTCGTGACCGGCGTCCGCAGCGACTCCGGGGACGCGGCCACCCCGTTGCCTGCCGACGACGCCCGCGAAATGCTCGCCCAGGTAGCCACCCTGTTTCCCGGCCAGCTCAACGCCGTGATCGAGCGCAATGGCTCCGTGCAGATCGATGTCAGCGCGCCCCCCCCCCCCCCCCCCCCGGGGGGGGGGGGGGGCGCGGGCGGGGGGCCCCCCGGGGCCACCCCCCCC
>JAISAX010000580.1 GCA_031266495.1 Opitutaceae bacterium | reverse complement strand
GGGGGGGGTGGTGCCCGCCCCGCGCCGCGCGCGTAGGCCCCCCCCCGCACACCCGGCACGCCACTAACGGCCCCGCCCCCCCCCCCCCCCCCCCCCCCCCCCCCCCCCCCCCTGCGCGGGGTCACCGTTCGCGATGGAGGCGGGGGTCGCGGTCATCGCCGCGGCGGAGGACATGTCGAGATCGTTCATGAATGCCATCATGAACGCGTGCCTTCGCCGGTTTCAATCATTGCGACAATCATTGCGCCTCAATGGAGGCGTTTTTGCGCGCCGGAAGGCGGCGGGGGCGAGCGGCGGATGCGTGTGGCGGCGTGAGCGGCGGCGACAATCGCTCCGCCCAGCCCCAATCCCAGCGCGCTGGTCGAGGCCTCGGGAATCTGGGATGTCGAGTAGCTGATTATCAGTTGGGCGCCGCTGGCTCCGTCCGTGGTATCTTCCCTGGTGGAAAGCATGACGGTCTGCCGCTCGCTGGCCGTTTCGCCCGCGCTATCCGCCTTGAGCAGCAAATAAACGATGGAGCCGGCGGCGTGTTTTTGCTGGATCAGCGTTAACAGCGAGGCGGATTCCAGCAGGCTGATTCGTCCCCCGGCGGGAACGGTCCCTCTTGTGGGGAGCTGCGCACTCGCCAGAACCGTCGCATCGAAATCGCCTCCCGCGGTTGTCCAGTTGCTGCCACTGGAGCTGCTGTTCCATGTCGCCCCGGTTTCCCCGAATGAACTGTTCAACGCATGCAAATCGAGCGTGACGGTCGTGATAGGGTCCGTGAGAACGCTGGATCCGTCGTTCACCATTGCGAACAACTTCACACTTGCCGAGGTGATGGTTGCATTGGCTGGCACTGCGCTCAGGTCGAAGGCAACAAGCGCCCGGGAGGCGCTCGGTTTGGTTCCGTCAATGGTGCCGACGTACAACTGGTTGCCAGAGGCATAGACCGTAGTTGGCGCCGCCTGACGGATTCCGGCATCGGCAAACGTGGTGATCGTCAGGGATTCGGCTGACAGCATGGTGACCAGGGACGCAAAAACGCCCAGGGAAAATGCAATTTTCCCGGGTAACTGGCGCGGCTGGTGCGATTGATGTGACTGGTGCGATTGGTGTAACGGATACGGCAGATGCGACGGATACGGATACGACGGATACGAATTCATAGGATAATTTCCGGTTGTGTTGGTTGGTATGGAGCCGCAGCCGCCTTCAGGTGCGGGCGGTGCGGTTTTAAAAACAGGCAAACGTTTGCGATAATTATTCGCAAGTCTTTTTTTAAAAAACAATACTTGCGCGCAATCAATGCCGTCTTGCACGCGCTCTCTCTATTCCTTTCCCTCCTATCTCTCCTCCCCCCCCCCTCCCCCTCTCGATTTCCATCGACAGCGAAAGCGTCAAAAAATCTTTCCGAAAAATCGTGCTTGACGATTCTCAAACGTTTGCGAAATAAAGCGGATCAGCCCTCCTGATTTTGCTTCCCATGCCCATGACACACTCCCGGCTTCCCATGCCGATCTCCCATCCTGTTCCGAAGCTGTTTCGACTCACCGTCCGCGTCCGCCTCTTGCCCGCGCTGCTGGCCCTGGGCGTGGCGGACTGGCTTTACGCCACCGCCGCCACGGAAACGGAGAGCAAAGAACCTGCCGTTCCTTCTCCTCTCCTTCCTCTCCTGCTTGAGTGCGAGGATATTGAATTCAAGGCGAGCTGGATAACGACCTCCAGTTTTCCGGGGGCGTCCGGCGGCTCGTTCCTGTTTGCCGCCTCCAGCAAGTCCGATGCGCTCACCGTGATCGAAGTCCCGCGTGGCGGGACGTATGCGGTGTGGTCGCGCAGCCTTGACTTTGCCCGGATCGAGCCTGGCACGCGCCGTTTCCTTGTTCTCGTCAATGGCTCGCCCGCGGGGCGGGAAAGCGGCCAGCACAGGACACAAGGCTTCGCATGGGAAAAAGTCGGCGTGGCCGAACTCGCCACGGGCCGCAATGCCATCGGCCTGCGCGACTCCGCGCGCCATTACTCGCGTCCCGACGCCATCCTCCTCGCCCCGCCCGGATTTGACCCGACGAACAAAAACCCGGCAGAACTGCAATCCTTCCGCATCAAACCCGTCCCGGCACTCCCGCCGTCCCCACCGCCTCCACCGCTCCCGGCACTGCGGCAGGAAGCTGCAAAACCCGTCCCGGAAGAGTGGGGGGAAGGCGCACGCGAACTCGCCGCCATTGAATCCGCCGCCGTGCGCATGTCCTTCATCCAGGCGGCCGCCACCTCCGCCACCTCCGCAGCCGCCACCACCGCCACCCCGCGCCCGCGCATCGGACGCCGGATCGCGCTCCGGAAAAACAACCATTGGGAACCCGTGCCCTTCGCCCCCGATGGCGAGGAACTCTTTGTGCTGTTCTCTCCATCCGACCCCGACCTGAACACCGCCACCTTTATCCCCTCGTGGTCGCCGGACGTCCCCATCCGGATCGAGGCGGCGGGGCGCGAATACGAAGTCCGGCAAACCCCCAACCCGTTCTCCGCCGGCGCGCTCGTCCGCCTGCGCGCCACTGCCGTCCGGCAAACCTCCGCCTCGCAACTTGCCGTCGAGTACGCCGGCGAAAGACAGGACCGTCGTGCACCTTCAACTACAACCGAAATTGCAACTGCAAACGTAACTGAAATCGCAACTACAACGGCAACCGCGCCCGCAACCGCGCCCCTGCGCATAACGGCGAGCGCCGTCTGGACGCTTGATGGAGCCAGCCAGCGCCTCAGGCTCGCCTTCAACGCGCCGGAGACGGGCGCATGGTCGATCGGCTTCGCGCCCTTTCAGGAATGGACGCGCGACCAGGCGGAGTTCGTGCAACTGCCCCCGCTTTTCCAGATGCAACGGCTGCCGGACTACCCGGTGATGCTCGCCTCCGCGACGATGCCGCATCCGCTGGCGCTGGTGCAGGCCACGCCCGCCGGTTCCCCCAACCCCTTCACCTGGAGCGTGGCCGCCGACCCGGACTGCCTGCCCTTCGAGTGGGGACGCCGCCGCAACTCGCCCTACGGATTCTCCCTCCTCAACGCCCGCAACCAAGTGCAAGGCGTGGCCTTCTCCCCCGTTCCCGGCATGGACGGCTCGCGCATCGAAGCGGGGCGACCCGTGACCGCCACCTTCATCGCCTCCTGCCTGCCCGGCGACTGGAAAGACGGACTCGCCGCGCTCTCCGGAAACGTGTTCCGCGTGACGGATTACCGCGAACCTGTCGATACCTCCCTCTCCGACGCCGCGCTCAACATGATCGACCTCCTCAAAAACCCCGCCGCCTCGGGCTGGGACGCGAAGTTGCGCGGCCACTACAACATCGAGAGCGAGAACACCGTCACCCACGCCTCCCCCCTCGCCGCCCTGTCGGCGGCCCGGCTCACGCAAGACCCGGAACTTTTCGCCAACCGCGCCCTCCCGACAATCGAATACACGCTCTCGCGCCAACTCTTCCACCACGCCCCGAAACCCGCCCTCTATGTTCCCGCAAGCGGCATCCCGCTCACCTATCCCGGACGCGCCTTCGGGCCGCGCTACTGGCAAGGCCTCCACGACCTCACCGGACGCGCCAACCCCTGGCTGCGCGACCTGATCCCGGACGCGAAAAAACTCTCCGCGCAACGCGGCCAGCCCCCGACGCCAACGCCGCTCTGGGCGCAAATGCTCGCCGATTACCACCTCTCCCCCGCGCCCGAAAAACTCGCCCTCGTCGAAACAGCCTGCAAACGCTGGATCGCCGCCACGTTTCACCGGCGCGACACCCGGCCCCCCGGCATCATGCCCTTCTACAATTCCGGCTTTTATCCCTGCTGGTGGGACTTGCCCGACCTCTACGAAATCACCGGCGACCAGGACTACCTTGCCGCCGCCGAACAAGGCGGATTCCACACCCTTGCCGGCCTCTGGTCCCACCCCCGCGCGCCCGCCGGCGACATCACCCTCCATCCCGGCGGACGCTACTCCGGCGGCGCCGGCGCCCACCTCTTCTGGAAAGGGACGGAAAAATACCGGCTCGGCTCCCCCCGCCACCCCGGCGACGCCCCCGAACGCCGCGTCCCCGCCTGGAAAGTCAGCCGCGTCGGCCTGGGTATCGAACAACCCGTTACACTCTACCAGGACGATGACGACAACGGGATGCGCAACATCCTCAACGCCGCCTACGCCCCCGCCCTCCTGCGCCTCGCCTCGCTCACCGGACGCGACATCTTCAAAATCTACGCGCGCAACGCCATCATCGGGCGCTTCGGGAACTACCCCGGCTACTACGTCAACGGCTTCACCGACATCCACATGTATCCTGATTATCCCTACACAGGGCCGGACACCAGCGACATCTACTACCATCACATCCCCGTGCACCTCGCCTTCACTCTCGATTACCTGTTTGCCGAAGCCGAGACCCTGTCCGGCGGCGCGATTCGTTTCCCCTGGGTGAAGCAGCAAGACTATGTGTGGTTCGTCAACCGCATCTACGGACACGCCCCCGGCGCCGTTTACGGCGAAAGCGGCCTCTGGCCCTGGCTCGACCGGAAGGCCTTTTCCGTGGATTCGCCGCGAGTCAACTGCCTCGGCGCCCTCGGCAACGCAAAACTCGACGTGATCGTGACCAACAGTTCGCGCCAGGAAGCGCGCGCCACGCTCCGCCTCGACCGCTCCCGCACGGGAGTCGCCGCCGGTTCCGCCTGGCACTTCCTGGTAAACGGAAAAACCACCCGACAAGGCCGCTTTGCCGCGGACGCCGCCCTCGCCGCGGAATTGCCCTTCACTCTCCCGGTCGGCGCGGTCGGCGTTTTCCGCTTCTCTTCGGAAAAACAAAGCCTCTTTGAAAAAACGGAAAACAAGCCCCTCGACGCCAGACCCGTCCGGGTAAACCTCCCCTCCCCCTGGGGCAGCCTCCATGCCATACGCATTCGCAGCCCGTTCGGGACCGACTCCCTTTACATATACGCCACGCAGATGGCGCCCGCCGGTTCCGTCATGAAGCTGCGTTTCCGGGAAGACAACGGAGCCTCCCTTCATCCCGTCCGGGAAGCGCGAACCGCCCCGTTTGAAATCACGGTAACACCATTCCCGATACAAAAAACCGCCCGGTTTGTCGTCGAACTGACAAACCCGGAAGGCGATGCCTTCGTCAGCGCGCCAGTCGAACTCCCCGGCACGCCCTGACACGCACGCCTCTCCCCCCCCCCCCCTTCATACTTCACCATGCATACAAATTCGCCCCTGTCATCCCGCCTGCGCATCTGCACCCAATCGAAAATCGGGAATCGAAAATCGAAAATCAGCCGCGCCAGGCGCGGCGGCTTCACGCTGATCGAGCTGCTCACCGTCATTGCCATCATTGGCATCCTTGCGGCCATCATTATCCCGACCGCCGGACGAGTGCGCGAGACGGCCAGAAACGTCCAGTGCATCAGCAACCTGCGGCAGATCGCCGGCACGGCCCGCCTCTACGCCGAAGACCACCGCAACAGGACGCCACAAACAGAACGACTCACCTTCGCGGAACAACTCTGGCCCTACGTGCAAATCGACAAAGGCACGCCACCCGTCGTCGCCACCAGGGAACTCCCCGCGGAACTCGCCAATACCATCTTCGAATGTCCCGTTGCCAGGAAAGAAACCATCCCGCCGCTGATCAATATCCGGAGCTACGCCATGAACATCTGTCTGGCGCCCCCGGCGGACGAGGAACGGAAAACCAGGGGCATAAAACTCGATCTCGTCAAAACCCCCTCGCGCGCGGCCTTCTTTGCCGACAGCAAGAACTCGAGCGCGCTTACCCGCGACACCTGCAACGCCCGCCACAACGGCAAGATGAATGTCGCCTTTGTGGACGGCCACGTTGCCGGAGTGGAGTTCACCGCCGGAATCACGACAGCCGACGCGCAAACCACGCATGTTTTCTGGACCGGCCAGTGATCTCCCCCCCCCCCCTCTTCTCCTCTTCCCCTCTTCTCTCCCCCCCCCCCCTTCCTTTCACATCCCGAATGAATCTCACTTTCCTCGACTGGAGCATCGTTGCCGCCGCCGCCATCACGCTCTCGGTAATTGCCGTATGGATACGCCGTTACACCCGAAGTGTCTCCGATTTTCTGGCCGCCAATCGCTGCGCCGGACGTTACCTGCTGACGCTCTCCGAGGGCATCGCGGCATTCGGCGTCACCAGCATTGTCGCCAATTTCGAGAAATTCTACCAGGCCGGATTCGCCGCCTGCTGGTGGGGCATGATGCTCGCTCCCGTTGCCATGCTCATCGCCATGAGCGGCTGGGTGGCCTACCGATTTCGCGAGACGCGCGCGCTCACCATGGCCCAGTTTTTCGAGATGCGCTACTCGCGCCGCTTTCGCGTGTTCGCCGGCATCCTGACCTGGGTGTCGGGAGTTTTCAACTACGGCGTGTTTCCCGGCATCGTCGCCAATTTTTTCATCCACTTCTGCGGATTGCCGCAGACCGTCACCATCGCGGGCGTCGAGGTGCGCACCCTGCTCGTCATCATGGCGCTGTTTCTCGGCATGGCGCTCCTGCTGGTTTTCGCCGGCGGCATGGTGGCGGTGATGGTCACGGATTTTTTCCAGGCACAGTTCATGAACATCGTTTTCCTGATACTGATGGGCGTGGTGTTTTACAAGGTCGGCTGGGGCCACACCGTGGAAGCCCTGTCGGCCACCGTGCCAGGCAAGTCGCTGCTCGATCCCTTCGACCAGTCGGAAATCAGCGACTTCAATTTCTGGTTTTTTGCGATTTTCGCCTTCAAGGCATTTTACAACTGCCTCGGCTGGCAGGGGACTTCCGGATACAACGCCTCCGCGCGCACTCCGCATGAGGCCAAGATGGCCCGCGTGCTCGCCGAATGGCGCAACGGCGTCACCTACCTGATGCTCATGGTGCTGCCCATCGCCGCCTGGGTCGTGCTGCATCACGCCGGTTACGAATCGGTCCGGCAAACCGCGCAAACCGCGCTCGCCCGGATCGACGACGCGCAAACCGCCACGCAAATGACCGTCCCCGTCACGCTCGTCGCGCTGCTGCCTGCGGGAATAACCGGACTGCTTGCCGCCGCGATGGCCATGGCCGCGGTCGCCACCGACGACTCCTGCCTGCACTCGTGGGGATCGATCTTCGTGCAGGACGTCGTGCTGCCCTTCCGTCACGGCAAACCGCCACTCTCGCAACGCGCCCACCTGTTTTTGTTGCGCGCCTCGATCGTGTTTGTCGCGGTGTTTGCATTTTGCTGGAGCGCGTTTTTCCCGCTCCGCGATTACCTCTTCATGTATTTCCTGCTCACCGGCACGATTTATCTCGGCGGATCGGGAGCCGTGATCATTGGCGGGCTTTACTGGAAACGCGGCACCACGGCGGGGGCTTGCACGGCGATGATCGCCGGCTGCGGCATTGCTGTCACAGGAATCTCGTTACAGGCGGCCTGGCCGCACGTGCCGGCGTTTGTCGCGCTTGCCCCGAAGTTTCCGGTCAACGGCGCCTGGCTGGCCATGATTTCCTGCGGGGCAAGCATCGCCGGGTACGTGCTCGTCTCGCTTCTCACCTGCCGCACTCCCGCCAACCTCGACCGCATCCTGCATCGCGGTCCATACGCCGTCGCCGGGGACGCTCCCGCCAATTCCGCCGCCGCCCCGCAATCCGCAACCGGCGGTTTGCCTCGCTGGAAACGCGTGCTCGGTTTTACCGGCAGCTTCACGCGCGGCGACAACATCATCTATTTTTTCAAGCTGGGCTGGACCGGTTTCTGGACGCTGCTGTTTGTCCTCGGCACCGCGTTTGGCCTCACCATCGGGTTCGGCAAAGGCACATGGGCCGGCTACTGGCTGTTCGTCATCCTCCTCAGCGCGGTGGTCGGCACAGGGACCATCATCTGGTTTCTGTGGGGGGGGACCAGGGATCTTTTTGCCCTCGTCCGCCTGCTCCGTGAAAAGCAGCGCAACGCCCGGGATGACGATGACGGTCAGGCGCACAAATCAACATGAACGGAAACAGGCGCGGAAACGAAATGAGAAATGAAATGGAAAACGAACAAATGTGGATCGCGCAGAATTATTTTGTAATATTTTTGTATAAAACAGGTTCCGTTTCATGGAATTTCGACTTGATGCGGAAATGAACCGGGATTTGATGCGGATGTGGAAATCATCCGTTACGAGCCGCCGCGAGACTGGATTCATTACGATCGCCTTGCCCTCATCGAAGAGCTGACCGAAGCCAGAGCCACCATGCTCGCGCTTAAACAAATCCCCTGCCAGCGAAGCTGGGCCGACAAATTGCAGCGTGTGCAACTGAAGCGGGAAGTCGCCGGCACATCGCGCATCGAGGGAGCCGAATTCACCGAAAAAGAACTCGAGCGCGCCATGTCCGAAACGCCCCGGCAGCTTGAAACGCGTTCCCAACGCCAGGCCGCCACCGCCGTCGCCACGTACCGCTGGATCGCCACATTGCCTCCCGATCACCCTGTAGATGAAAATCTGATACGCGAGGTCCATCGCAGGCTTGTGACCGGATGCGATGACGACCACTGCCGTCCTGGTAATTTCCGCAAGCGCGACGAAAACGCGACTTTCGGAGCGCCCCGGCACCGCGGCGTGGAAGGCGGGGATGCCTGTGTCGCCGCCATCCGCGGGCTTGCCGAAGCCGTTCGCGGCCCATTTCGCGAACACGATCCGCTCATTCAGGCGCTCGCGTTGCATTATCACTTCGCGGCAATGCACCCGTTTCTCGACGGCAACGGACGCACTGCCCGCGCGCTTGAGGCCATCATGCTTCGCAAAACCGGACTGCGCGACACGCTCTTCATCGCGATGTCCAATTATTATTACGAAGAAAAAACCTCGTATCTCGACGCGCTCAACCAGACCCGGATGAATGGTCACGACCTGACGGCATTCCTCAAGTTTGCGCTCAAGGGAATCGCCACGCAGTGCCGCCGGCTTTTTGACGAAATCCGCAGGCATGTTTCACAAGCGCTCTACCGGAATACGGTGGCCGACTTGTTTGGCCGCCTCCAGTCCAGGCGCAAACGCGTCCTCTCCGAACGCCACGGCCAGTTGCTCAATCTTTTTCTGGAAAAGGAAAAACTCCCGCTGGAGGATGTATTCGTTCATGCACGACACCTGTATCAGGTAAAAAATTTCCGGAAAGCCCTGGCGCGTGATTTGAACTATCTCATCCGCCTGAGGGCATTGCTTGTGGAAGGAGAAGACAGCGAGGCTCCGCTTGCCGTAAAAATCAATCTCGACTGGCCTACGCAAATCACCGAGACGGAGTTTTTTCGGAAAACCAGGGAAATGCCCAAGAGCCGCGTGTATCCATTCCTGTCCCGGTGAAAAATCATTTTCCGGTGAAAACCGGGTTTTGGTTCACTGAAAGTCTCCCCTCCCCTCCCCCCCCCCCCGCCCTGCCCGCCTCGCCGGGTAGATGCACGGTGTCGCATGGCCCGGGCAGCGGCGGCGGGGGGGGAGGAGGGGAGGGGGACGGCTTAGCGGTATTCCTCGCCGGTGGCGGTGTTGACGATCTTGAAGTTCTCGACGTGGTAGCCGGGATCGGCGCGGAAGGTGAGTTTCACGCCGTATTCGCGCTCCATGCGCACGAGCAGTTCGGCGTCCTCGCTGCGGAGGCGGTCGAGGATGCCGGGGTGCACCATCACGCGCAGCGAGTAGGTCTTGCCGTCGTTGCGCGCGGTGAGGCGGCGCACGATCGAGGAGAGCTTGCGTTGCAGTTCGACGCTCATGGTGGTGGCGCTTTTCACGATGCCGCGGCCGCGGCAGTAGGGGCAATCCACATACATGTTGCTGGTGAGCGATTCCTGCTGGCGCTGGCGCGTCATTTGCAGGATGCCGAGTTGCGAGATGGGCAGGATGTGCGTTTTGGCACGGTCGCGCGACATGGCTTCGCAGAGTTTTTCGTAAACGCCGTTGCGGTGGCGGCGTTCCTTCATGTCGATGAAGTCGCAGATGATGAGGCCACCGAGGTTGCGCAGGCGGATCTGGCGGGCGATCTCGGCGGCGGCTTCGAGGTTGACGGAATAAATGATGTTTTTTTCGTCGCCGCCCTTGTTTTTGTGGGAGCCGGTGTTGACGTCGATGGCGATGAGGGCCTCGGTTTCGTCGATGATGATCTCGCCGCCGCTGGGGAGCGAGACCTTGCGCTGGAAGGTTTGCTCGATCTGGCGCTCGATGTTGAAGCGTTCGAAGATCGGGATGTTGTCCTTGTAGAGGGCGATCTTGTTTTTCGAGCGGGCGGAGATTTGCGCGACGGCGGCCTGGCAGCGGGCGTGGTCCTCGGTGTTGTCGATGAGCACGCGGTCCACTTCCTCGGTGAGGAAATCGCGGACGGTGCGCTCGACGATGTCGGGCTCCTGGTAGAGGCAGGCGGGGGCGCGCTCGTTTTGCAGTTTTTGCTGGATTTCGGCCCAGGTCTTGAGGAGGAGGTGCAGGTCGCGGACGAAGTAGCGGGGTTTTTTCCCTTCGCCGGCGGTGCGCACGATCACGCTCATGCCTTCGGGGATGGTGAGTTCGTTGACGAGGTGCTTGAGGCGCTGGCGTTCCTTGCTGTCCTCGATCTTCCGGGAGATGCCGCACTGGTCGCTGAAGGGCATGAGTACGAGGTAGCGGCCGGGCAGCGAGAGGTTGGTCGTGGTGCGCGGGCCCTTGGTGCCGATGGGGCCCTTGGTGACCTGGATGATGATGTCGGAGCCGGGCGGATACAGGCCGGGGATGTCCTTGACGGTGGGCTCGGCGGGGCCGGGGCGCGGGGCGGCGTTTTTCTTCTTGTTCACGCGGACGATTTCCACGGAGGAATCGGCGGCGGCGGGGAGCATGTCCCAGTAATGGAGGAAGGCGTTTTTGGTGTAGCCGATGTCGACGAACGCGGCCTTGAGGCCGGGATCGAGGTTCTTGATGCGGCCTTTGTAGATGCCGCCGACCATGCGGTCGGCATTGGAGCGCTCGATCTCGAATTTCTCGAGGACGCCGTCGATGAGGAGGGCGACGCGTTTTTCGAGCGGCTCGGAATTGATGATGAGTTCGCGGTAGGAGGTTTTTTCCTTTTTGAAAACCGAGAGGATTTTCTGGAGCAGGGGACGCTGGCGGGAACGTTCCCGGGCGCCGGCTTTCAGGTCGTTACGGTCAACGGCTTCGTCTTCCTGCTGGACGGGCGGTTGCGTGAGCTGTTCGTCGAGAGTGGGTTCGCGAGTCGGCTGATCGGGTGCGGAGGTGGAGGCCGATACGGGGTCGGCGGCGTTGATGTCGTCAATGGGTCCGTCGTTGTCTGACGGGCGTTGTGGTTGGTCGCTCATGTCGGGTGTGTGTTTCTGCGGGTTTATGGGAGCCCCGATGTGCGGAAGTGGCGGCGCAGGAAATCCTGGTCGCGAGGTCGTGGTCGTTGGAAAGGTCTGCTTTCACGCAAAATCCTTTCTGAAACGATAGACGCTCTGGACCAGTCCTTGCAGCAAACAGCAACTGAGCACAAAGGAACCACCGTAGCTGATAAAGGGAAGTGGTATGCCCGTGATGGGCACCAGCCCGATGGTCATGGCGATGTTCACAAACACGTGCACCGCGAACAGGACTGTCACGCCGATGGCGATGAGCGATCCCATGCGGTCCCTTGCGAGGACGGCGATGCGTATGCCGTTGAACAACACCACTGCAAACAGGCCGAGAACCGTGAGGCTTCCCAGAAATCCTTCTTCCTCGGCGATGACCGAGGCGATAAAATCGTTGTGCGCGACCGCGCGGGGCAGGTAGCCGAGCTGGGCTTGCGTGCCCCTGGTCCAGCCTTTGCCGAACAGTCCTCCCGAGCCGGCGGAGATGAGCGCCTGGCGCGGGTTCCAGCTGATGCCCGTGCCTTGCGGATCGATTTTTTCGGGCACGACAAAGGCCACGATGCGGTTGCGCTGGTAATCGTGCAGCGGGAACCAGGTGTGGTCTTCGTAGCGGAGGTTGCTGGTTTTGCGGTTGTTGTAGGACAGGCCGTTCTCGTCCATGAACCGGATGTAGCCGCACGCGTCCCACGCCACTGCCGCCACCACGACGGCAAACGCGCCCAGCACCACCAGGAAGAAGCGGGTCGAGAGCCGGGAGACGTAGAGCATGGAGAATACCATAGGCGGGAGAACGATAGCGGATTTGAGGTCGGGTTGTTGTAGGATAAGTAATATGGGCAATCCGACAGCAAGCGCCAACTTGCCAAGTGTGTTCAAAGATTCGCGGAGGGTGCCGATTTGCGAGCGCGCGAGGATGCTGGCCGTGATGAGGAGAGCGGCGGGTTTGGCGGGTTCGGAGGGTTGGAGAGAAAAAAACCCGAGGTCGATCCAGCGCTGGGCGCCGAAGCGTTCCTGGCCGATGCCCGGGATGAGCACGAGGACAAGCGGGAGGAGGCTGGCGAGGTAGAACCAGTGGGCCACGCCCATCCAGAACCGGTAATCGATGAGCGAGATGGCCGTGTAAACCCCGACACCGGCGACGAGCCATACGATCTGGTTTTTCCAGTTGGAGAGCGGGGTGGAATACTGGGCGCTGTAGATAAAGGCGACGCCGATGGCGCTGAGCAGGACGAGGGCGCAGGGGGTCCACCAGTCCCAGCGCTCGCGCGTGGTGACCTTGAAGACGCTCATCCACTCGGCTGGCCGGGTCAGGTTCACAGGAAGAAAACAACAGGAACAAACGGGTTTCGCCGTTCCCGGCAAGGGTGGTGACGCCGGCGGATGAGAAAAGGGAAGGCAGCCCGCACAACTACCGGCGCAGGAGCAGGGGGGGGGGGGGGGGGCGGGGAGCCGGCATGCCGGTTGGAAAACACAGGGCCTTTGCCGGCAACAAAAAGCCGCCGGTTTTCCGGAGGCTGAAAATGGTGGA
>JAISAX010000575.1 GCA_031266495.1 Opitutaceae bacterium | reverse complement strand
CGTCGGAGGCGAACAGCTTCACGGTTTCATCCGTGGCGTTCTTTCCGTTGAGTGCGTCGAGGCCCGTGCTGTTCCCGCTCACCGAATCCAGCCCCTTGTAGTAGTAGGCCGAGCCGCTGAAGTTCCCCTTGTCGTCATCGCCGTAAGCCCCGACGAGCGCACCCGAACCGGACGCGCTCGCTGAATAACCAAAGTAGTCGGACGCCGCGCCGTCGGAGGCCGTGAGGGTGGTGGCGCAGGCAGATGGTGAAAGGAGGTTGGCTAGCGTGGCGGCCGCGACTGCAAGCGCGAAGACGGGCTGCGTCCGCCGGAACAGGGGCGCGTGGTCGGGGTTTGGTTTTGTTATGGGTGATGTCTTCATGATGAAGGAAAATTTCGGATTTCAGATTTCGGACTCCGGATGCGGGCGGGTAGTGCGAGGGGCGCGGGGGTCAGGTTTTTTTGGCACGGGCGGTGGCAGTCACGTCCACTTCGAGCGGCACGGGGATCGTGATTTCGGCTTCGCCGGGGCCGTTGCCGGGGGCGGTTCCGGATCCGCCGGTGTTGCCTGTGCCGTCGTTGGTGCCGGGAGCGTCGGGGGGAGCGTCGGGGGTTTTGCGTTTGCCGTGGCGGGCGGCGGCTCGGGCGTAGTAGTCGATCCGGGCGTTGAGCGCCGCTATAAAGGTGTCGATCGCCGTGGCAGCGGCGGCTTCGGTCGCGGTCAGCGCGAGGGCGTTCACTTTCTCGAAAATGGCACGGAGGTTTTGTTCGATGAGGGGGCGCAGGTCGCGCATGGCTCCGGTGGCGGGCCGGGCGGCCGTCTCGGCGTAACGGGCGGCAAGGTCGGTCGTGAATTTGTTGTTGGCGTTGGCCAGGGCGTTTACCCAGCCGTTGAGCCCGAGGGTGTCCACCTGCGGGGCGGCGACGGTGGCGTCTTGCAGGTCCTCGACGAGGTTGGTGATGGCGGCGGTCTCCTCGTTGTAGGTGCCGGTGGCGATGTCGCGCTTGTACTTGTCGATAGTGACGAGGAGCTGCGCGGCGACGGGTCGCTTGTTGGCCTCGTAGTGACGTCCGGCGTAGAGGGTGGCGAGGTCGCGCAGGGCCCCGTAAAGCTGGTCGCGCAGGGCGTCCTCCTCGGCGAGGATCGGCGTGAGCGCGCTCCGGCGGGCGGGTTGCAGGGCGGCGTCGGTCTCGACCCGCAGGCGGTTGAACTCTCCATAGAGGACGCCTCCCACGCCGGTCTTTACAGGGTCGCTGTTCTTGAGCAGGTTTTGCAGGTCCGTCTGGAACTGGTACAGCTCCTCGTTGCGCAGGCGTCCGATTTCAAGCGTGTGCAATTTCATGGTGTTTTTATGGTTATGGAGGATGTTTTGCGGGTTTCGGATGGTTTCCGGGCAGCCCCGGAGAGTGGTTTTTGTTGTCGGGCAGGCTTTCGGGGCTCCCCGAAAGCCTGATATGAACAAAAAGCAGGGCTTCGGGGCGCCCCGGAGACCTGAACCGGACGCGGGGCGGGGTTTCGGGGTGCCCCGAAAGCCTGAACCTGGCCCGGGGCGAGCTTGCGGGGCGTCCCGAAGGCCTGAACCGGAGGCCGCGCAGGGTTGCGGTCGCAAACGGCATGTTGCGCGTGGCGGCGCGCAACGGGCGATCGGGTCTGGATGGGTTGTGTCATGGTGTCGTCAAGATGAGGGCGTCGGGGGACGCCATCCCGGCCACGTTGGCGGGGGGCTTGCGGGTATCCCGGAAGCGACCCACCGGCGTGGGTGGCGCGAGATACCCATCCCCGTTCAGTCCGGCAACCGCCACAAGGGCAAACGGTGGTCCCCCGCAAATGTATGTACATATGTATGAGCCGGGGTTTTGCCGGTGCGATGATGGCTGTCCGGTCGATAACGGGCGGGCGCGGGGCGGGGGGAAGAGCGGCGCGGGGCAGGCTTCCGGCCTGAGCCGGAAGGGCAAACTGCCTGCCGTTATGCATTCCGGCCATGGCCGGAATGCATAACGACGCGCCGGACAAGGTTGCGAACGCGCCGGGAGGCAGGAAGTCCGCGCCGCGCGACAGGCGCTCGACGCTGAAACCATCTCCCTCTATTCCCGACGCCTTTCTATTCCCGACGCCACCTCCCGCCACCTCCCGCCATCTCCCGTGACCATCCGCACCCGCATCTTTCTCGTTTACCTGCTCCTCATCGGAGGCGGTTACCTGTACCTTGTCCTGTGGATACTCGGCGGCGTCCGTCCGCGCTACCTCGAATCGCTGGAGGAATCGCTCGTGGATACCGCCAACATCCTCGCAACTATCGTCGAAAACCAGCCCCGCGAGGCCGGCGCCGATCCCCTCTCCGGAGCCGCCCTCCACCGGCTGCTCGACACGGCCTGGCAACGCGCCCCCAACGCGCACGTTTACGGCATCCTCAAAAACGACATCGACCTGCGCATCTACGTCACCGGCGCCGACGGCATCGTCCGCTACGACTCCGACCTCGGTCGCGACGAAGGCCGCGACTACTCGCGCTGGCTCGATGTTTCCCGCACCCTGCGCGGCGAATACGGCGCCCGCGCCACCCGCGAACACCCCGAAGACGATTATTCGCTGGCCATCCATGTCGCCGCCCCCGTCCGCGCCTCCGTCCGCTCGGACGGCGGCACGACCGGCGGCGCATCCGGCGGCGCGACCGGCGGTGCGATCATCGGCGTCCTCACCGTCAGCAAGCCCACGCGCAATATCAACGAACGCGTCAACGCCGCCTGCAACCGCGTGTTCCTCGCCGGGCTGGCCGGCGGCGGGCTGGTGATCGCCGTGGGCATCGCGTTTTCCGTCTGGATCACCACGCCGGTCCGCCATCTGGCCGCCTATGCCCGCGCCGTCCGCGACGGACGTCCGGCCAGCCTCCCGAAGCGCCTCGCCGGTCGCGAGGTCAGCGACCTGCGGCGCGCGTTTGACGAGATGCGCGCCGCGCTCGAAGGCAAACACTACGTGGAACGTTACACGCAGATGCTCGCCCACGAGATCAAGGCGCCGCTCTCCGCCATCCGCGGCGCCGCCGAGCTTCTGGCGGAGGACCGCGGCGCGATGCCCGCGGAGCAGCGGGCGCGGTTTCTGGAAAACATCCGGCGCGAAACCGCCCGCATCCAGCGGATCGTCGAAAAACTCCTCCAGCTCGCCGCGCTTGAGGCCCGCGCCAATCTCGCCGCGCCCGCGCCGGTGGATTTGCACGCGCTCGTGCGCGAGGTCGCGTCCGCCGCCGAACCGGCGCGGCTGGCCAAAGGGATCGTTCTTGAGATCAGCGGACCCGCGTCCGGAGGCCCGTCCGGACGCCCGTCCGGAGGAGGCCCGTCCGGAGCGGGAGCGACGGTCACCGGCGAGAGATTCCTTCTCGGGCAGGCCATCGCCAACCTGCTGCAAAACGCCATCGAATTCACGCCCGGCGGCGGCGTCATCCGTATCGCGCTTTCCGCTACCGGCGGGCGCGGATGCGTCGAGGTCACGGTCGAGGACACCGGCCCCGGCATTCCGGACTACGCGTTGCCGCAGGTGTTCGAGCGTTTTTATTCGCTGCCCCGTCCGGCCAGCGGCGCCAAGAGCACCGGACTCGGACTCAGTTTCGTGCGCGAGGTCGCCCACCTGCATGGCGGCGACGTTTTTATAGAAAACCTCGCCGGCCCGGACGGCGAACGCCGCGGCTGCCGGGCAACGCTGCGCCTGGCGAAGTGACGGGGGGGGGGGGGGGAGCAC
>JAISAX010000487.1 GCA_031266495.1 Opitutaceae bacterium | reverse complement strand
AGCCGGAGCGCGAGGCCGGAAGGCGCGTCACGGCGGAGGGCGCAGAAGAGGGCGACCGCGGCGAAGAGGGCGAGGTTGGCAATCAGGGCGACGGCGACGCCGACCAGCGGCTCGGCCCGGGGAATGCGCGAACGGAGTTGGAAAATGACGGCGTGCGCGATGAGAAAAAGCATGGTGAGCAGGCCGAAGGGCAGGGGCGTGGCGGCGTCGCACCAAAGGCCGAGCGGAACAATGATGCGCCAGCCGTGGCGGTGGCGGAGGCGAAGCGCGGGAAACACCACCAGCAGCCCCCCGACGAAAACGCTGATGTGCAGGGGCGACAGGTAATGGTTGAGCTGGGCCGCGACCATGCAGAGCAGGATTCCGCAAAGGATGACGATGATGGGTGTGCGATAGCGGCGCATCGGGGACGAGGTTAAGTTTAAAGTTGAAGTTTAAGTTGAAGTTAAGTTGAAGTTGAAGGATGCGGGATGCGGGTGCCGGGCGTCGGCGTTGTTATTTTGTCGTCCTTTTGCTGCCTGCACTTGCCACTTGTTACTTGTCACTTGCTACTTGCCGCCTTCGGCGGCCACTGGCACGAGCACCGTCACTTCGCTGACCGCGGCGAGGCGCGGGTCGAGGAGGACGGGGCCGGATCTGAAAAGGCCGTCGCTGCCGGGTTCGAGCGTGGTGATGAGGCCGATGCTCAGGCCGGGCGGGAAAATGCCGCCCAGACCGGAGGTGACGAGACGGCGCGGGTCGGTGGCGCCGGCGAGGATGTCGAGCGGCACGAACTCCACCATGCCGCCCGCGCGGGCCAGCGAGCGGGCGCCGGCGCCCTGATAGCTGACCGGGCGGTTGTCGCCCTCGATGCAGGCGGCGAGGCGGAGGCCGGGATTGCTCACCAAATCGACGACCGAGGTGTAGACTCCGACCTCGGTCACGCGGCCGACGACGCCGCCGACAAAGATGACGGGCGAGCCCGCGGTGATGCCGTGCAGGGAGCCCTTGCGGATGACGAGGCGCTGCCACCAGGCGTTGTAGTCGCGGCGGAGCACGCGGGTGGGTTCGCCGCGGTAGCCGTCGAACGAGGGCAGGCGCAGCAGCTCTTCGAGCCGGGCGACCTCGGCCTCCAGCGTGGCGTTTTTGCGGATGCTCAGTTCGTAGGACGCGTTGAGGCGCGCGAGTTGCTGGCCGGCCTCGATGAGGTCGTTTTTGGCCCGCGTGCGCAGCGACCAGTAGTTTTGCAAATCGCGCACCCGTCCCGCCGTGACGTCGATGGGGGCCTGAAACTCAAAAAACGAAAACCGCGTGAAACGCTTGAACAACGCGGGCAGCACCAGCCAGGCCGCGAATGCGATGAGGAGGATCAGGAATGGACGGGCTTGGTCGATGCGTTTGGGCGGCACGGCGAGGAGAGAGAGCGCGGCGGGAAACAGGAATCGGGAGACGGGAGGATGGCGGACTGGCGGTCATCGCCGCAAAAAGACGGGGGAAGCGCAAAAGGATTTTTGGAGTATTTGCGCCTTCCCTGTCCGCCCCTCCGCCTGTGACGCGGATTTCCAAGCCCGCGCTTTTGAATGGCAGAAAGATCAACCACGGACCCGGAAGGCACGGAGGCCGGAGGGAGTTTTTTGTCTCACGCGGAGGCGCAAAGGCGCGAGGGAAAACAGATATGCGGTCAATCAAGTGGAAAGTGCGGTAATATGGTAATATGAGATATACTTTTTACAGGCGGCGGCGAAGCCAACGACAACACCGTCGTCGTGACAAACTTCACCGGAACGATTACGACTGTCTCCGGCGGTAACGGCTTTGGCAGCGCGTCGGGCAACTCCGTCACCATAAGCGGCGGGGGCAGCGTCAAGAATGTTTGGCGGGAACAGCGGTTCGGGCGACGCCACGGGCAACGCCGTCACCCTGACCGGCGGCACGTTTACCGGCAACATCTACGGCGCCTTTGCCATGTATAATGCCACAGGCAATACCGTGACGATAGAAGCCGGCGCGACGCTTGACGCGGGCGTTACCCTCTATGGCGGTTCTTCTGCCATGAGCGGAGACGCCGTTACCGGCAATATCCTGAACCTGAAAAAGTCCGGCGTGACGATAAGCAGGCTGGGCAACTTCGCGAAATACAATTTCACGCTGCCCGCGTCGATTGCGGCAGGCAGCACGGTGATTACCGCAAGCGGCGGCTACGACGGCACGTCTGCGATAGACATCACGGACATTACGGTCGGTCTCGCCCTTGACGGCACTCCCTCACTTGTCGTGGGCAACAAGATAACGCTGATAGACGGCGGCGCATACGGCGTAACCGGTACTCCGGCAACGACGTCGCTCACCGCGTCGGGCTACACCTTCGGCATCGCCGTCGAAAGCGACAAGCTCGTCGCCACAGTAACGGCGGCTCCGGGCGACCCGCTGGTGGAACGGCGGCTCCAGGCGGCCCGCTGGTGGACCTCGCCGCGCTCGGCGCCCCCGCCGGCCCGGTCGCCGGCCCCGGCTGGACCTGGTCCGCCGCCGACGGCGTGCTCGCCCTTCAGGACGGCGCGGACGTGAC
>JAISAX010000196.1 GCA_031266495.1 Opitutaceae bacterium | reverse complement strand
CCTTTTCTGCCGATCCGATCCAAACCGTGTTCGGCGAGACGCCGAACACAGCACGCGAGACGCGTGCTCTCCCCGGACCGGATCGGCATCAAAATACCCTCGGCTGCGTAACATCAGTTCTTAATTCTTGATTTTTAGATGAAACGATCCGCGACACTCCTGGCACCACTCCTGTTCCTGTCCGGCCTCATTGCCACGATCGGCGCGCCACACGCCTTGCCACCCGCGACCACCCGCGCCGCGCTCCTGTTCGACCACACGACGGCAAAGCTGGAAGCGGCCGAGACGGACACGGAAGCGGTGGCCATATTCCCCTTCAAAAACACAGGCAAGACCACCGTCACCCTCACCGCCATCGAGAGCGGCTGCGGCTGCACGGTCGGGGAAGTCACCCGGCGCACCTGGAAACCCGGCGAGAGCGGGGACATCCGCGTGACCTTCACCTTCGGCGTGCGCGTCGGCCAACAAAGCAGCCACCTCACCGTAAAAACCGACGACGGCGCCCCGGCCACCGAACTCTCTGTCGAAGTGGACATCCCCGAACTCCTCGTTGCCGAACCGGCGACCCTGGCCTTTGCGCGCACCGCCAGACCCGGGCAACAACTCACAACAACCGTGATGCCCGTCGGCAGCCTCGCGCTCAAGTCGCTCACGGCCGGTTCAGGCGAAGGAAGCATCCGCCCCTCCGTTACCCGCGTGGCAAATGTGAAAGACGCCGCCGCTCCGTGGACGCTCACCGTTGCCCGCCCGGAAAAACCCGGTACCTGGCCTGTCGCTCTCTCCGCGACATTTGACGGCGGCGTCACCCGCCGGATCACCGTCTGGGTAATCCTCCCGGAATGACCTGCTCCGGCGTGGCACGGGCTTCCAGCCCGTGGACGGATCGGCAGTAAAGCGCCGCCTCCCTGCTCACCTTCGTGTCATTCACTGTAAACAACTGTCATTCTTTCAAACAAATGATCTTGCCTGGAGGCAAAGGGCGACGCTGCGCGTCGTCCACGGGGATTGTCAGAAAAAGCCCGTGCCACTTCATGGCCGTCCGCGTAACCTCGGTTACATTCGTGCGGCAGTTTTTGCCTGACGAAAACTTTACATTAAAAACCTCCCAGGAAGCCCCGGTTTCGGGTGTCTTCATGGACGTGATCACCCGTTCCCGCACCATCCGCATCCTTGCCTGACCGTCCGAGTCCCGCGCCCCCCCATCCTCACGCATGGCCGCCGCCGCCCTCCAGCCTCAGCCCGACGATCCCGCCGCCGCCTCATCGCCGCCGCCACCGCCGCCGGACGCCTCCTCCCTGAAAGACCTCTTTCTTGCCGAGGAGTCGCGCCTGTTGCATTTCGCCACCGCTCTCACCGGCGGCGATTTCGCCCTCGCGCAGGACCTCGTCCAGGACGCGTTTCTCCGCCTGCACCGGGCCACCCTCTCCACTCCCGCCACTCCCGCCACTCCCGCCGTTCCCGCCATCACGCAACCCCGAGCCTGGTTATTCCGCACCATCCGCAACCTCGCCCACAACCACCGCCGCAAGCACGCCCGCGTTTCGCGCATCGACACCACCGCGCACGAAAACATTGCCGACCCCGCCACCACCGTCCCCCCCGCCGCCGGACTGGAACGCGCCGAAACGCTCCTCCTCATGCGCCTCTGTCTCGACGGACTCCCGTCCGCCGACCGCGAACTCATCCATCAAAAATTCGAGAACGAACTCACCTACGACGAAATCGCCCGCCGCACCGGCCTCACCGCCAGCAACGTCGGCTACCGGCTCCACCACGCGATCCGTCGCCTTGCGACCACCTTTCGCCGCGCCAGCGACAAACCCGCGCCCGCCACCGAAACGCCATGAACAACGACACCGCCAACCACATCGCTGCCGACGCCGCCGCCACCCGCGCCACCGCCGGGGCCGACGAACGCGAAGCCCGCGTGCTGGCCGTCGTACTGGGCGAGGCCCCGCCCGCCGAGATCGAAGCCGTCGAAAAACTCCTTGCCGCCGATCCTGCCCTCCGCGCCTGGCGCGACGAACTCGTAGCCGCAACGCTCCCGCTGCTCCGCGACACCCTCTGCGCCACCGCCGCCCGCCCGGCGGATGTCACCGTCCCGTCACTACGCCTTGATGACGCCCGCCGGGAAAAACTCCTGGTCCTCCTGACGCAAGGTATTCGTGGCGGTATTTGTGGCGCGGGCGTCCCGCCCGCCTCCGGAGTGGCACGGGCTTCCAGCCCGTGCGCGTTGCCTCACCGCGTGGCACGGGCTTCCAGCCCGTGGACGGCGCTCCGCGCCGCCCGCCTTCTCCGCGCCCTTGTCTTTCGGATACCGGGCAAGGATGCCCATGCCAGGACACGGGCGTCCGGCGGAAAAACCCCGCGCCACATCGCGGATCAATCCCCGGTTCCCTGGCTCGCCCTCATCCGGGAAAACCGGCTCCTGTTCACGACCTGCGCGGCCCTGTTATTTGGCATCATCGGGGCGGCCATCGCGGGCGTATTCACGATCCGGATGCGTCCGGGTCCCGTGCGACCAGCCACCGCTTATCTCGAACTCGTCCCGTCGGGAAGAACGGCGGATCAGTCCGGATCAACGGAGGACAGACTCGTTTCTCATGCGGTCAGCCCGGCGCCGGCGGCGTTGGCGGCGGCCTGGGGGGGGGGGGGAGGGGGGCCGGCCCGGGAAACAAACGCATTTGCTGCGGCTGCGCCGGCGACGATTTCTCTGCCGAAGCCATCACCGGGGTCCCGGCCCGTGGCTA
>JAISAX010000449.1 GCA_031266495.1 Opitutaceae bacterium | reverse complement strand
TGAACAAGTAAGCACTGATGTTACGCGGAGGGTGTTGATGGGGCGGGGGCGTCGCGCCCTCATTGCCGGGGGGGGGTGCGAACCGTCTGGGGGCGAGACGCCCGCGCCACAGCGCACTGCGTAACATCAGTTAAGAATGAAGAATCAAGAATGAAGTTACGCGAAGGCCCCATGTAGGGGCTTCGCTTGCGAAGCCCGCGCCAGGCGGACGAATTGGCGAATCTCCATAGACAGGTCAGGTCCTTGCGGGCTTCGCCGTCAGGTTGCGCAGGCCATGAGTGGTTCGTGTGCATTGGTTCGTGTGGCGTCAATCTCGTGTGATGCGTTGCACGCGTTTGTTGCCCACCTCGCCAACGTAGATGGCTTGGCCGTCGGGCAAAACCGCGAGCGAATGGGGGACATCAAACTCGCCCGGCGCGCGCCCCCGGCGACCGATGGTTTGCCGGATTTCTCCGTCGGGCGTCATGACCAGCACCGCCTCGACGCCCGCCTTGTCGTCCACCATCGAGACGTAAAGTTGCCCGTCCTTCGCGAGGAAAAGCCCGTAGGGACGCCCGACGTTTTTCCACTCGGCGACGAAATCCCCCGTGAGAGTGAAAACCTGGATACGCGCGTTGTCGCGATCCGCAACGTAAACGCGGTTGTCGCGGATGACGATGTTGTGCGGATTGTGAAACTCGCCCGGCCCCGCGCCGCGCTTTCCCCATGCGAACCGGAACGCGCCATCGGGCGCGAGGCACACGACGCGGCTGTTGCCGTAACCGTCTGTAATATAGATCGAGCCATCGGGAGCGAGGGCGACATCGGTGGGTTTGTTGAAACGGTCGGCATCCTCGCCCGCCTCGCCGACGACGCCAAACGTGCGGAGAATTTTGCCGCCGGGCGTGCATTGGTAAACGGCGTGGTTGCCGATGTCGGTCAGCCACACCTTGTCGTCAAAAATGCGGAGACCGTGCTTGTCGTTGATGAACTCGCCCCATCGGGCGGTTTCGCGTCCGTCGCGGTCGAGAACGACGACTGCCCCTCCCCCCCCCCTCTCCCCGCCCGCGACGTAGAGGTTGCCCGCCGAATCGGGATCGAGACCGGTGACCTTGATCATGCGGGCATTGGCGTCGCGTCCCCATGCGCCGTCGGCGCGCCAGTCAACGAACGGCGCAGGGGTGACAAGCGCGAAACGGATGCCGCCGATGTCGCTTTGCCGCCCGCCCTCGAAGACGACACCAGGTTTGCCGCCGGGCAGCAGAGTCATGTCGGAGTAGGCGGATCGTCCGGCGTAAATGAGTTGGGGCGGCGACCACGCGCCGTCCGCGTGTTTTTTCCAGCGCAAGGTCAGCCCCGCCCGGCGCGTGATGGCGCCAGGCGCATAATTGCCGCTTCCCGGATAAATGAAGAAAAGAGGGGATCCACCATCCGCCGTGAGCAGGGAGGACTGGCATACGGTAGCGCGGAGAGCGCGATCAACGAAAAAGGGCGCGAACGTAGTGCCGCCATCATGACTGGTTGCAAAATGCCTGAATCCGGAATCGGGCGTGTCGGGCGGCGGGCGAATCGCCATCATGAGCGAGCCGTCCGCCAGTTCGGCCACCATGCTTTCGTCGGAAAATTTCATGCCGGTGCCGCCGGCGTGCCAGGTTTTGCCGCGGTCGTCGCTGTAAATGAGCGAAGAGGAATAGCGGCGTTTGTTCGCCTGCGCGTCGTGCCATACGTGCCAGCCCGAAACGATGAGGCGGCCCGGATGCGGAGCGCGGTGTTTGACGATGCCGTGTCCGGGGCCGGGGTGAAACGTTCGCCAGTCCGCGGGCAGTTGCGGACGGATGTCCTCCGGCTCGCTCCACGTCGCGCCGCTGTCGTCGGAGAACAGGTGCGGCACCTTGTAGTCACCGCTTCCCCATTTGCTTTTTTCGACCATGAGAAACAGGAGATGGATTCTGCCGGTGTCCGGCTCGACGAGCGGAGCGGGATTGCCGCAGGAGACGGCGCTGCTTCCGCCGCCATCGTGAAGCGTCTGGATCGGCAGCCAGGCGCGGCCCTCGTCGGTGGAGCGGCGCAACACCATGTCGATGTCGCCAAGGTCGTGAAAATCCGACCGTCGTGCCTCGGCGAATACAAGCAGCGTGCCGTCCCTGGCGCGAACAATCGCGGGGATGCGGTAAAACGCCGCGCCCTCCTTGCCGGAGGTGAACACGGGCACGGAGGTCTGCCTTGCCAGCGCGCCGCGAACTTCCAGCCGCCGCATGTCCACCTCGCCGCTCAAGGCGGTGACGGCGACCTCGCCGTAGGTGTCGCGTCCGAAATCGTCCCGCCAGACCTCGCGTCCTTCGAGCGATACGGTCAGGACTCCGCGCTTCATCGTAATGTCGAGCCGGAAGGGTTTTCCGCCGGTGACAATCCCTCCGAGAGGGACACGAAGGGGATGGTTTGCGAAGGTCCGGATGCCGGCGTTGCCAGCGTTGGTGAGGAGGGCTTTTTCTCCGTCGAACACAAAAGCGTCCGCGCCAATCTCCACCTGGAAGGCGGCGGTTCTCAACGCGGGTGCGAGCAGTTCCGCTTTCACGGAAAAATCGCCGCTGGCGAGCTGGAAGGGCATGACAAACTCGCGTGCGGCGGAACGGCTCAGGCGTTTGTTCTTTGCCAGAAAGGTTTCCGCCGGCGCGGGAGGGAAGAATGGCGCATCGCTTCGCGAGTCGGCTGAGAAACCGATTGTGACAGCGGCAAGGATGAGGAGGATGAGGAGAATGGTAATTGATTTCATCATACGAAAGCAAGCCTTGGCACGGTCATCTTGCCCGTGTGCCGGAGTGGCGGGAGGTGGCGGGAGTGGAGGGAGAGGCGGGAGAGCGCCGCATCACTTGCGGTAACGTGCGCGCGCGGCCAGCAGAGCGGCAACCAGCACGGCGGCGGAACCGGTCGTGAGGGCCGTGGCCGACGGTTCGGGAATCGCGCCGATGCCAAGCCCGTCCTTCTGCCCCTGATACAGGAGGGCGACTTCGGCTGCGCTCAGGGCGCGGTTCCAGACCGCCACCTCGTCGAGCGCACCGGAGAAGGGGAAGGGTTGCGTGAGGAGAGAGTTGACGCCGAGTTGCAGGGTTTTGGCGGAGGAGTCCGTCATGACGATGCCGGTCGTTGTGATGTCGGCGATCCGGTTGGTCTGGCCTCCCATCGCTCCTGATATCCAACCGTTGGACAATGTTTCTCCGGCTCCGGTTCCGCCATCGCGTGTATCGCCACTGCTGATACCATCGAAGTAGCCGATGACAACGTGCTTTTCAAAATCAAAAACGGCAGTGAGGTGATGCCATTCGCCCGTAGTGAGGACATCCGGCAGAGTGAGTCCGATGCGACGGGTACCTGTCCACAGGCTGGTTCCGACTTTATAGGTGGCGCGAATCTCGATATCGTCTTTTTCGGCAAAGAAGCCGATTCCTTGGACATCAGAAGCGTTGTTGCCGAAGTTGAGCAGGGTCTGGAGGGTTGTCGTGTTCGAAGTGGCCTTGAACCAGATGCTGACAGTAAAACTCTGGTCGACGGTGCTCATGGCGCCAGCTGCTGTGCCGAGGTCAACGTAAGCCGCCGTGCCACCCGCTGTGTAACCGGAGTTGTCGAGTGTGACGGACTGACCGGCGATGCCGGGCTGGTTGATCGAGACGTTGCCGGTGGCTCCGGAGAGCGTGCCATTGGAATTGCCTTTGGTGTCGGCGATGCCATCTGCGCCGACGGCCACGCTGCCGGTGTCAAATGTCCAGTAGGCAGCAAGTCCGTCGGTCAGGCTGGCGCTTGCCGGAAGAACAGCAGCAAGAAAGCTCGCTGCGAGCATGATGATTTTTTGGTCTGTATTCATTGTCTGGATATAACGGTTTATTTTCGAACGATTGGCCGGCGCGAGCACCGACAGGGGAAAGATGTGTTGAGAGAGAGAGAGAGAGAGAGAGAGAGAGTGTGTGTGTGGGGGGGGGGGAGGGGGGGGGGGGAAGAATGGGAGAATGGAACCTAATTTCTGCGGTCGAAGGTGTAGTCGCCGTTAGCGGGCGTGGTGACGCCTTTTTTTGCGGTAGTGAGTTTTACATGACCGTCCGCGAAAAGAACGTTCCATGCCCGGGAGCCGCCCTTTTCCCGATGGAAGCTCCGCCTGGCCAGCGGGTCCACGCTCCAGACGGCATATTGTGTAAAATCATGTTCGGCCATGACGACGAAGCGCGCAGGGTTGGCGATATCGGTAATGCGGATACTGTTGTTGTTTTTTATGTCCGCGTTTGCCGCGCCATCCGGTCCGTTTTCGATGCACTGGATACCGTCGCGGTTAAGGAGGTTGGCGCTGTAGGTGGAGCCGTTTTTGTAATAATCCCCGGTCGGCTGGAGGTCATTCGGACACTGCGCAACCTTGCACGGATCGTCCGCGCCGGTGACGCCCATGTAGGGATTCAGGGGGCGCATGTTGGCCGGAACGATACACCCTCCCGCGCCTGTTTTCCCCGCCCAGATGAAGAGACTGATCCAGGAATGACCGGGCACTTTTTTCGGGGGATAATGATCTTTGTGTTCCACCACATAAAGCGAGACAGCCACGCCGAGTTGGCGAAGACCGGAAGCGCATTGGGCAGTCTTCGCCTGTTCGCGCACATGGCCAATTGTCGGGATGCTGATCGCGGCAAGGATGCCAATAATGGCGATCACCGTCAGCAACTCGATCAATGTGAAGGCACGGATGCGGAGAAATATGCGGGGGGTCATCGGGAAACGTGGTGATTGGTATATATCCTTGATCTTGTGTCATAACGAACGCCCCGGTTTCTCCGCACAAGGGCAATGAACCGGTTTGAAAACTACACCAGCGAGCCGGAAATACGCCGGAGTTGTGCGGGCTGATTTTTCTCTCCATTTCCCGCGCGGTCGTCCAAGCTGCCTTATGGAATCACGTAAATTTGCCGAACTCGGGCTGTCGCCGGAACTCCTCAAGGCTGTTGACAAGATGGGCTTTGAAGAGGCCTCTGTCGGTTGTGTTTGCGGCGTCGTAAATGAAGGTGGAGGTGGCGTCCACGGCACCGGAAGCGGAGGCTTGGGTGCCGAGGAAGTGGGTTACATTGACGGCATGGGTAACAAGCGTGACGCTTGCACCGATGTTTATATTTTACATTAATGAACAACGCCTTACGAAACAATAAAATTTCAGGCTACGAAAGGCATCAGGGTTAGCCTGATGCGGGTCAAGGATGGAGAAGATGCGATGGGGTTTGGGGGGAGTTTTTTCTTGTGATTACCTGTAAGTTCTTCATCTGGAAAAGTATTCCCATGAGTTTTCGCGAAGAACTACCGCCCACCTGCCAATGCCGAAGAAATCACTTCGGCACGAGAGGTGTATCGTGCCGTGCGTTCGCTGCCGCTTGCGGAGCAGGATTTCGATTCTCAACGCCGCGAAAACCCCGACCGGGTATTTTCCGGCATTCCGGAATGTCTTGTTCGTGGTGTCTCGGTCTTCGCAAAGCGCGAGGATTGCGAACGCCTCCTCAAGTTGCCGCGCATGCGTAATCGACATGTTTGCCGGGTGCAGCTTGAATCTGGCGGGGGGTAAAATTCAGCAAACCTTCCAGCCGAGCCATCACACTTGGTGGCCGTTCGCATCTTTCGATATTTTGAGCCATTGTGATGGAGGGCAAACCACATGAAGACGGTCTGGCACACCACCACCCTTTTTTATTACGATGGCCCGCAGGTATTTGAAGCCCGCGACGCCATCGGCGGCCACTACATTGGATTGATGATCGAGCCAGTCGGTTCGGCTGACCGTTACCTTGTGGCTGGAATAGAGCCTGAGCGACTACGTCTGTTCCGTTCCGGATTACTGGATCTGCGTGATCTTCTCGTGGAACGCAATCTGGAGGAGTGGTATCTTGCCGAAAGCACCAATGGACTATCCGAAGCACTGGCGCTTCACCCTCAGTCTGAACCGATCGCCCAAAGCGCCTTTCTCCCTGATCCGGGTTTCGTTCTCCATGATCGCCCGGCTGAAGAACTCGCACTGCGCGAAGCGCGCATGAGCAATAATGTGGTGCTTGAAGTCGCGGTCGAACCGCCCGAGGCGGTTGATGGCCACCGTATTCGGGCTGGCACGCTCGCCGGCCTGCTCGGCCATGTCCAAACAATAGTGAAGCACGCCTACGGAGCCGCACTGCGGGATCTCCCTCTGTCGAATCGCCGTGCCATTGATCGCTCCGAAGCTCATCTTCTTGACGTGGTGGTCCCCGCCGCTCCCGGATCCTTCCGTATCATCTTCGAAGGTGCGAAGGCTCCCGATCTGCTCGGTCAGAGCGAACTCGTTCGGGCACTGGATCGCGTGGATGTGCTTTTCGAAAAAGCATCGGACCCCATACAGGCTTTGGCTACAGTGAAGCAGCATCGGGGGCATCTCGCCCGGAGCTACCTGAACCTGCTGCGCTTTCTTGCGCAGCATCGCATGGGTCTGCGCTATGCTTGGGCCGAGCCAACCTTTGATCGTCCACGCGGCCGCGCTGTCACAGAAAGCGAAGTCGGACCCTTGATCACCGCCCTTTCAAGCGTGTCCAATCTGGGGTCCGAATCGGTCGAGTTGGTGGGAACCCTGGAGAAGGCCGATGTGGGGCGCGGCAACTGGCGCCTCTCTACCTCTGATGGTGCGTATTCTGGTTCGATCAAGCCGGATGGTCCCGGTTTGGCGGGACTCATCCCGCATAGCGTTCCCTACCGGTTTTCATGCGTGGAAGAAATCGACGAGGCCGAGGGAACGGGACGCGAACAACGGACGCTCTATCTGATTGAGCAT
>JAISAX010000426.1 GCA_031266495.1 Opitutaceae bacterium | reverse complement strand
CACACTCACTCCCCGCCGGCGGCGGGGGGGGGGGGGGGGGGGGGGGGGGGCCCCCCCCCCGGGTCAGAACAGGCCTCCGGCGATGGCCCAGAACAGGGCGGCACCGATGAGGAACCAGTAAACGTAGGCGTGCAGGCTGCCGGTGTGGAGGGCGCGGGCGGCGAGGCCGAAAAGACCGGTCGTGCCGGCAAGGCCCCGGATGATGAGGCCGGAAAGAAGGAGCATCTCGGCGCCGTTGAGGAGGAGCGCGAAGCGTTGCTGGACCTTTCCAACGTAATAGTTGTAAACGCCGTCGAAGGAATTTTTGAGCGCAACGAGGAGCGTGAAGACCGGACGGGCCTTTTTTTCGAGCGTATCGGTCGGGGCGTTTTTGTAGAAGGCGAGCGCAAGGCCGGCGCCGAGAACGAGGATGGCCACGCTCATGAGGACGACGCCGAGGCCGTGCGCGTGCGGGATCTGCGACCAGACACCGTCGAAGTGGCTGCCGTAAATGAGGGCGCCGACCTTGCCGGTCGTCCAGCCGCCGACGACGGAAAGCACGGCGAGGACGAGGAGCGGGACGGTCATGGACAGGCCGCTTTCGTGCGCGTGCTCCGAAGCGTGGCTGCGGGTGGAGCCGAGGAAGACGAGCTTCCACATGCGCACCATGTAGAAGGCGGTGAGCACGGCGGTGACCAGGAGGATGAGAAAGACGGGCTGGCTCTTCTCCTGCGCGAGATGAAGGATGGCGTCCTTGGAATAAAAACCGGAGATGAAGGGAAGGCCGGCGATGGCGAGGACGCCGATCGTGAATGTGATGAACGTCACGGGCATCTTTTTCGCGAGGCCGCCCATTTTGAAAATGTCCTGCTCGTGGTGGCAGCCGTGGATGACGGAGCCGGAGCCGAGGAACATGAGGGCTTTGAAGAAGGCGTGGGTGGTGAGGTGGAACATCGCCGCGCCGACGCCGGCGAGGAGGACGGTCTGGCCGGCGGGGGCTTCGGGATCGATGATGCGGCCGAGGCCGAAGGCGGCGACCATGTAGCCGAGTTGCGAGAGGGTGGAGTAGGCGAGCACCTTCTTGATGTCGCGCTGGGTGAGGGCGCACAGGGCGGCGTAGAGCGCGGTGGCGGTGCCGATCCACATGACGATGTCGAGCGCATCGGGCGCGGCGGCGAAGAGGGGCTCGATGCGGCAGAGCATGTAGATGCCGGCGGCCACCATGGTCGCGGCGTGGATCAGCGCGGAGACGGGCGTGGGGCCTTCCATGGCGTCGGGGAGCCAGACGTGGAGGGGCAGTTGCGCGGATTTGCCGATGGCGCCGCAGAAGAGGAGCATCGGGATAAAGGCGGCCACGGCGGCGCCGCCGTTGGCGAGGGCGGCGAGTTGCGAAAGGTTGACGGTGCCGAATACCGCATGGCAGGCGATGATGCCGAGCAGGAAGCCGAAGTCGCCGACGCGGTTGGCGATAAAGGCTTTTTTGGAGGCGTCGGCGGCGCTCTGCCGGTCGCAGAAATGAGCGATGAGCAGCCAGGAACTGAAACCGACAAGCTCCCAGAAGATGAAAATCATGAACAGGTTGTCGGCGAGGACGATGCCGGTCATCGAGAACATGAAGATGGAGAGTCCGCCGAAGTAGCGGGCCTTGGCTCCGTCGTCGCTCATGTAGCCGAGCGAGAAGACGTGAACGCAGACGCCGACGATGCCGACGATGGAGAGCATGAGGGCGGCGAGGTCGTCGAACCGGAAGCCGAGCGCGAGGGAAAAATCACCGAGCCGGAGCCATTCCACGAAAGAGGGTTCAGTGATGCGCACGCCGCTGAAGGCGAGGGTGAGGGCGCCGGCGACGATGGCCACGGAGACGAGGGTGGAAAAGAGCGCGGCGATGTTGCCTTGGCGGCGGAGGGCAATTGTGATGAGCGCGGCCGACGCGAGCGGAAGCAGCAGGACGAGGAGCGCGAGCTGGATGGGAGAAGTGCCGAATGGAAGTGGCATGTGCGGAAAGGCTGAAAGAAAAAAGGCTGAAGGCTGAAAGGCTGAAATGGGCGTGTGGAGGGCGCGCGCGTAAGGATTTCCGGGATCAAATGCCGCGGTAAAGGAGTGGCGCTTCGAGGAGGCGCAATTGGGGATCGGCATGGCCATTGCGAAGTGCGACGCCATGCAGCGAGTTGTTTTCGACGTCTTCATTGCCCCATTGATCCCAGCCGGAGCGGGGGAAACGGGCGAAGAGTTCGAGGTGCGGGCCGGGGGAACAGGCTTCGATGAGATCGTAGAGTTCATCCGGTTTGCGCGAGTGTTCGCGTTTGCGGGTGGCGAGGAGGTTGACTTGCGTGCGGCCTGGCTGGAGGGTGCGCATGCTGCCGCGCACGCCGAACAGAACCAGTTCGGTGACGTTGCGAAAATAAAAGCCGACGCCGCGTCCGTCGGGGCCGCCATCCTTGCGGGTTTTGTACCAGACGAGGTTGGACTTGTAGGTGAAGCCCCAGGCTTCCATTACCTCAAGGCCTTCCTGAAGAAGCGCGTTGGGAACCCAGAGGTAGAGGTGCGATTTGGCTGCGGCCAGCCTGGGCACGGGCAACTCCATGATTTCCTTGAGTTCCATGGTCGGATAACGGAGCAGGCGTTTGTGTTCGGGGGCCATTTTGCCCGTCCGGTTTTGAAATTGCCACGGCGGATCGGCAAGGATCGTGGAATAACGTTTGCTGGCCTTGGCCAGCAGGTCATCGGCAGGTGTCGGTTGGGTGATGTTAACAGTGCTCATCGTATAGCGCCTCCTTGATGCCAAAAACCAGAACAGGACATCCCCCGGCTCCGCCACCTTCTATTTTGGGCAGCAGCTTGCGCATGTGGGTTGTCGATTCGCCGTAAGACTTGCCGCGTCCCAATGAATCGAAGATGGCCTGGAGGGAATCGCAGCGAGTGACGAGAATTCCTGTCGAGATGGCACGCAGTTCGAAGAGGAGCCGGAAGTTGTTCAGGTCGCGGTCAAAAAACGGGTCTTTGTTGTTCCATTCGAGTTCGAGTGCCACCCGGTTCTTGAAACAGTCGATGGAATGCGTGGGGCTTTCCATTTCGTGGCCATCGACAACAACTTTCGTCTCGAATTTTTTTTCAACCCAGCCTTTTGCCTTGTTCAGGTGTTCATCGAACCAGAGGGAGATTTGCGATTTGTTGCCGCCGCCTTGGGCCAGGAAACTTTTGCAGAGGCGGAATCGGGAAAGAACGTCGCAGAGGTCGGCCCACTCGGAAGGAAAGTCGGTTTTAAGGATAGCCGAGGCATGGCGCCATTCATGGACTTCAAATTTGTCCTGAATATCTTTTGGTATGTGCGTGGTGACCATGTGCGACAGGTGGAGGGTGCGCGTGACGGTTTCCGGGATCAGGTTTCCGGGATCAGTTTTTCAGGGCGTTGAGTTTGGTGACGTCGATGGTCTGGCGCTGACGGAAGAGGGCCACGATGATGGCGAGGCCGACCGCCACCTCGGCGGCGGCCACCGTGAGGATGAAGAACACGAAAATGTTGCCGCTCATGGTGCCGTTGTAGCGGGAGAAGGCCACGAGCGCGACCGTGGCGGCCACGAGCATGAGTTCGAGGCACATGTAGATCACGAGCGTGTTCTTGCGGACGAGGACGCCGAGGAAGCCGATGGCGAAAAGGGCGGCGCTCAGGTAAAGGTATTCGTTGAGTCCGATGAGTGGCATGGTGTTTGGAATGGGACGGAAGGGACTTAAGGCTGAGGGGAACCGGCGGTGAATTTTTTGCTGATGACGATCACGCCGAGCATGGCGATGAGGAGCAGGAAACCGACGATCTGCACGGGGAGCAGGTAGGTCGTGAAAAGTTCCTGTCCGTAGATGCGGAGCGTGGAGCCGGGGCTGGCAGCCGGGGCGACGGTGTCGAAGGAGCCGTAGAGCCCGATGGAGGCAAGGCCGATGAGGAGCAGGCCGGCGGCGATCGTGCCGGCGAAGAGCGTGCCTTTGCTGAATCGCCGGCGGTCGCCGCCGGCGGCATCGGTGAGCATGACGATGAAGAGGAACAGCGCCACGACCGCGCCCGCGTACACGAAGATGAGCAGCACCGCCAGGAGGAAGGCTTCGAGCAGGACAAAAATGCCGGCGAGGCTCACGAGGACGCCCAGCAGGCAGAGAGCCGAGGTGACGGTGTTTTTGTTGAACACCACACCGAGGCCGCAGGCCAGGGTCAGCACGGAGAAAACGTAGAAGAAGATGTCGGACATGGGCAGAAAGGCTGAAAGCTGAAGGCAGAATGCAGAAGGCGAAAGGCTGAAGGCAGAAAGACGGAAGGGTGGATGTGAAGTGGTTCGGTGTTCGCGGCGGTTTTTTCCCGCCTTCAGCCTTCAGCCTTCAGGCTTTCAGCCTTTCTTTTCTTGTCCCACTTGAAGTGTTCGTCGGGGAGGGTGCCGCCCATTGCGTAGAGTTTCTGTTTGTTGTTCACGAACTCCTCGCGGGTGTAGCCGGTGAGGGTGTACCGGTTTTGTAGCCAGATCGCCTCCTCGGGGCAGACTTCTTGGCAAAGGCCGCAGTAAATGCAGCGGAGCATGTCGATCTCGAATTCCTGCGGGCGCTTCTCGACGTGCGCGTTGGGATCGTCGGCGGGAATCTCGCCGGGCGTGATGCGGATGGCCCTGGGCGGGCAGACGAATTCACAAAGCTGGCAGGAGACGCACTTCTCGCGTCCGTGCGGATCGTAAACCAGCGTGGGCGCGCCGCGGTAGCCGGGGGGGATCTCGGGGCGCTGTTCGGGATACTCCAGCGTCAGGGGCTTCGCGACCATGTGCTTGAGCGTGGTTTTCAGCCCGCCGACGATCTGCGGGATGTAGGTGCGCTCGAGCAGCGTGAGCGGTTTTCGTTCTACCTGGATGACGGACATGGCGGAGAAGTAAGGTGGCAGGCGGTTGTCGAGCGTTTGGCGATTAGTGGATGAAGGCAATCCCGAGCGTGTAGGCGACGAGATTGGCGATGGCCAGCGGGAGGAGTTTTCTCCAGCCGAGGTTCATGACCTGGTCGTAGCGGAAGCGCGGGAGCGTCCAGCGCACCCACATGAAGAAAAAGATCATGCCGAGCACCTTGCCGACAAAGATGACGATGCCGAGGATGCCGGTGAGCAGCGGGATGTCGGCGATGTGCAGCCAGGTGGCGAGGTCGGCGAGGCTCATGACCCAGGGCAGCGGATTCCAGCCTCCGAAGAACAGGAGCACGAAGACCGCCGAGCCGACGAGCATGTGGCAGTACTCGGCCACGTAGAAGAGCGACCATTTGTAGGCGCCGTATTCGGAGGCGAAGCTGTTCACGAGGTCGGCTTCGGATTCGACGGTGTCGAAGGGCTGGCGGTTGGTTTCGGCAAAGAGGGCGACGAGGAAAATCAGCGCCGAGACGGGCATGATGAAGATGAACCATGCGCCGCCCTGGAAGCCGGGTTGCGTCTGGAACTGCACAGCGCGGAAGAGGCTTAGAGAACCGGCGAACCCGTCGGAGGATTCACCGGCGAGGGGGCCGTTGATCCAGAGGAACACTGGCAGGACGCTGAGCGTCATCGAGAGTTCGTAGGAGATGAGCTGGGCCGAGGCGCGGACGCCGCCGAGGAACGAGTATTTGGAGCGGGAGGCCCAGCCGGCGAGGATCTGCGAATAGACGGCGAGCGAGGAGACGGCGAACACGGCGAGGAGGCCGACATCGACATTGGCGAGGACGAGCGGGACAAGGTCGCCGGCGGCGTTGATGTACGCGCCGAAGGGGACGACGGTGACGGTGCAGAGCGCGGGCACCATGGCCACGATGGGCGCGGCGATGAAGTAGAGTTTTTCGACGAAGCGGGGGACGGGGTCTTCCTTGAAGAGGAATTTGCCGCCGTCGGCCATGAGTTGCATGATGCCGAAGCGTTTGAGGAGCGGGCCGAGGACCGGGATCCAGGAGAGCAGCGGCGTGCTGGTGCGGTTGGGCCCGGGGCGGTCCTGGATCCACGCGGCGATTTTGCGTTCGGCCATCGAACAGGCGGCGGCCACGGGGAACATGAACAGGATCACGGCGCCGCCCTGGATGACGAGGCGGAGGAGCAGCGGGAGGTTGAAGTAGAAGTCGGCGAGAGTGGCGAACATGAGGAAATGCGGATTGCGGAATGCGAGGTGCGGATGAAGAGCGCGGGTCCGGTCTTCGTCAGGTGGTCGCAGGCTTGTAGTGGAGGGAGGCGCCTTCCGGGAAGGGCAGCGCGGACCACGGTGCGGCATCAAGGACGAGGCCGGTGTCGGGGATGGCGGAGCGGGCGAGACCGGCGAGCGCCGGGACTTCGGCGGCGAGCGATTCCCGGATGGCGGCGAGGGTCGGGGGGGGGGGGGGGGGCTGTTTGCCGACGACGTCTGCGCCACTGCTACTGCCATTGTGGCTGATGCTGATGGCGGCAACGAGTTTTGTCAGGACGAGGAGATCGTCGTGCGCTCCGGATGGACCGGGGATGGCTTTCCCAAAGGTTTGCAGGCGGAATTGCTGATTAACAAAACTGCCGGCTTTCTCGAAAACGGTGAGCGTGGGGAGCACGACTTTGGCGGCGACACTGGTGGCGTTGGCGTGCGTGCCGAGATAGATAATCGTGACTTGGCCCAGTTGGTCGGCGGTGAGGCCGGGCGCGAGATCGGCAGAGGTGAGGTCTTCGTTGATGACAATCAGGGTTTTGGTTTTGCCTGCGTCGATGTCGGCGGCGAGC
>JAISAX010000191.1 GCA_031266495.1 Opitutaceae bacterium | reverse complement strand
GGGAATGGGCGACAATCGTTCCGGTATCAGGATTTTGGCGACACGATGCCTCCGGCTATCTGTCGTATTCTGTTGTCGCCACCTTTTGGGTCTCGTGGCTGCTACCGTAGCCGGGCGTGCCGCGAGTGAAATCGGCCCTGTACAGGGTGCTGGCAATGCGGGTTTTTACATGGCCATCCATGTATCCGACGTTGACTTTTCCGTTGTGTGGCCGAGGCGCGGCTTGTTGAAAGTCCTTGGGGTTGGATCCGCTGAAGGTCTCGGGACGAATGGCGCGGGAGCCAGTTGTATCGATGATGTAGATCAGGCGCGAGGGTTCGGTGAAAGAGGCAAGAGGAAGCGCCGGGCCGTAATTGGCTTTTTGGCCTGTCCAGGAATTGAAGCCGAATACCCAGCTTCGTTCCGGGTCGGCGGCTTGGGTTGTCGTTGTGCAGTTGGCGACCTTGGCGGCCCATCTGAAGAGTTCGTTGGAGCCTTCGGCCAGACCTGGCGGAGGTGAAAAGTAGGGTGCGAGCTGAGTGCGGGCCTCGGCGGTAGCAGATCCGTTTTGATAACATTCGGGAACGAGGCCGCGATGATCGGCCGCAAACATGGGCAGGGCTGTCAAATACTGGCGCATGTTGGTCACACACCTGACGGTGCGGGCAATGGAACGGACTCGTGCGGCTACCGGAATGATAATCGAGGCCAGAATCCCGATGATGACTATGACTGCGAGCAGCTCGATCAATGTGAAGGCGCGGGAGCGGGAGAAAATGGAGGGGGGCTTCATGGGGAAAGGGGAATTACGAATGGTGAATGACTGATGTTACGCGCCGGCAACGTTCCATGGCGACAAACGGAAGAACATTTAACATTGAACACTTGATATCAAGAGAGGATCCGGAAATACATTTTTGAACAGAAGGAAACGAAGATAACGAAGGCCTGAAACAAAGAAGGTATTTGAAATAAAATATATAATATTCCGGTTTTGGCCAAAATTATAGACTCCTCTTCGTTGGTTTGATCTTTGTTTCCTTTGTTATCTTCTGTTCAAAAATCTTTTTTTGGAAGTCCCCTTACGTGTTGAATGTTGAATGTTTTTCCAGACGAGAGGAGGAGGCAGAAAGGATGGTTTTTACGGCGGGCTGCGTAACATCAGTGAATGATAAATGGATTCCGGCTGGCGGAGGGTCCGGGAAATTCGTAATTCATCATTCGTAATTCGTCATTTTTTCCCGTTAGGGGGGACTTCATGGCTCCGGGAAGGTTTCGGGCTACGGGGGCGAGATGGAGAGGAAGGGATGTTATCTGGATTTCCGGCGAAGAACCACCAGTGTCAGACAGCAAACACCACCAATCAGGGCTGTGGTGCGTGGTTCGGGGATCGCAGGGTTCACCTCAAGTCTGAAGTTATCAAGTTGCTCCGACATATCGCTTGACGTAAATTGTCCGAAGAGGACGGCAGATGCGACGGTCCCCAATGTGACTGACTCCGGTATCACATAATTGCTGAGAACACTGACCGGCTCACTGCCTTTCAGGCTCAGTGTGATGCTGGTGACGGTGCGTTCCACCTCGTTATAAGAGATCGACCATGTATAGAAGTTGTTGCGATTGTACGAACCAAGTGTACCCGCAAATGTCCCCGAGATTCCGCCGGCGCCATTCTTGATAGACCATTCCCCGGTGCGACTGTTGACCTGCACGTAAATCACTCCTGTCGTAGTGATGCTGGCTCCCGTCGTATTCGAGCCAAAGCCGAATGCATACCATGTGGAGTCATTGTTTCGGGAAAACTTGATATCCATGCTGATTGTGGCGACATCGCCATGCTGGGCGCAGGAGGCGAAATCGAAGGGCAGCGCAAAGCTGTTTTGCGCATTTTTAACAGTGGCGGTTACGAACCCGTCGCTTGTCTCCCCGGCAAGTTGCCATTGCGCATTGGCGTTCCAGACAAGGTTGCCGACTTCGGTCTGGCTACCGTTGAGCGGACTGCCGGCCGGACGGGTTTCGGTGACCGAAAACGTGTCGGAGGCGACAATGACGGCGCGAGCCGGGAGAGCCGCCAGCACGAGGCTGGCCAAGGCGGTGAGAGCGAGGCGAATGTGTATGTTTTGATCTGTGATTTTCATGACGAATGTGTGGCAGGGTCAGTGCGGGACGGACTTAAGAACGTTACGAAAATCGAGTTTTATCGGACGGTCAATAAAAAACCAAAAATATTTCGGATATTTATAACTTGTTGTTATTACTGGAATAATGTAATAATTGGAGAAAATTTTCCAATATTCACTATCGACACGCAAATTGGCTCATTTCAAAAAATGGCCCATGACGACCCTCAAGGACTTCGCGGCGGCGGTCGGGATAGCGGCACAATGGCCTTTTCACCTTTTCGATGTCCGGGGATTTTTTATGACCGGCACAACCGCTCCTGGCCGGCTTCGTTTTCCACACCACATTCGAATCATCATGCCCAAACGTCCTGTCCGCTTTTTCAACACCACCGGTCCCTGCAACCCCGACGACCACTACATGCTGCCGCCCGCCGAACGTCTGCGCGGCGCGCAACTGCACCGCTACGTGCGCGACAACCTTTACTGGATGCTCCACGCCCCGCGCCAGACAGGCAAAACCACCTTCCTGCAAAGCTGGATGCGCGAACTCAACGCCACCGGACAAGTCATCGCCTGCTACGTGAGCGTGGAGCGCTGCCAGGCGTTTCCCGACGCGGCACGCGCCATCCCGGCGCTCTGCTCCGCCATCCGCGAATTCGCGAATGCGGTGGACCTGCCCGCCCCGCCCTTGCCGGACTCCGCCCCTGAAATCATGCTCGGCGCAATGCTCGCCGACTGGGCCGCGCTTGTCGCCCCCAAACCCCTCGTCGTGCTTTGTCTGGAAGATCCTCGCGTGCGTCACGTCATGGAAATGCTCATGAGCGGCATCCCTGACCCCAATCTGGCCGGCACGGATGGATTTGATCTCTGCCTCGATCTTGGCCTCGTCATAATCGAGGACGGCGTCCCGCAGGTCGCCAACCCCATTTACCGCGAAGTCCTCGCCCGCGAGATGACCTGGTCCACCCAGCTCGCCATTGCCAAACCCGCCTTCCGCTGGCAAACCCCCCGGCGGCGCTCTCGACATGGACGCCCTCCTGCGCGAATTCCAGAAATTCTGGCGTCGCAACGCCGACATCTGGGAGGAGAAATCCAGCTATACCGAAGCCTTCCCTCACCTGCTCCTGATGGCCTTTCTCCAGCGCGTCACCAATGGAGATGCGCGCATCGAGCGCGAATATGCCGCCGGGCGCGGACGTCTTGACCTGCTCGTCGAGTATGCAGGCGTCCGGCATGTCATTGAAATAAAACTACTCCGCGATTACGATACTCCCGAACTCATCCTTGAGGAAGGGCTGGAGCAAATCCGCGCCTACCGCGACAGGCTGGCCCCCGGCATCCCGGCTTACCTCCTCATTTTTGACCGCCGTTCCGACGCCAAAAAACTCCCTTGGGACCAACGTATCCAGTGGAGCCATCACGAGGACATCACCGTGGTGGGCTGCTGATCATCCTCCCCCCCCTCTCTATCTCTCCCCGCTAATGCGGGGAAATCAAGAGTTAAGAACTGATGTTACGCGGATCGGCCGTAGGAGCGTCGCTTGCGACGCCCGCGCCAAGCGGACAGTATTGGCGTATCTCTCGTTGTAGTCAGGTCCTTGCGGGCTTCGCAAGCGAAGCCCCTACGTGAGGCATCGCGTAACATCAGTTAAGAATCAAGAACTGACGTTATGCGAAGTGCGCCTCTACAAAAACGACGTCCGCGTAACATCAGTTGTGAGGGTGACGGGAAACTCCTTCAAAACGCCTGAAAACATCCGGGGTGGAAACAAAGTTTTGCCTGTTTTGGAGAAACAATCTGGTTTTTCGGGGATGACATCCCCGAATGAACGCGCGCCCGATGCGAAGACGGTGGCAATGACCCCCGCGCCGAAAACGGCAGACAATGGAAATCATGACCGGCTATTCCGTCATGCGTTTTCCCTGCCCGTGGTCGCGCGGCAGTTTTGGGGAAAATGGCTGCCGCCCGAAATGGTTGCGCAGACAGACTGGAAAACGCTCAGGGTGAGTCCGGTTTCCGGAATAAACGAAGCCCTTGCCGAACGTCGCGAGGATATTGTTTACCGTGTAAAAGTCGCCGGGAGAGAGATGCATTTTTACATATTGATCGAGCACCAGACGAAGGTCGCCAGATTCATGGCCCAACGCTTCCTTGAGGAAACGGTTCTGGTCTGGCAGCAGGACAAACGAGACCGCGCGGGGCAGAAGGGCAAGGCCAGGGCACAGGAAGACTGCGAGTCGGGCAAACTCCCGCTGGTGGCGCCGATACTGTTGCATCCCGGTCCTGGCAAATGGGGAAAAATCCGGCGGCTGGCCGACCTAATCGACGTGCCTCCGCGCATGGAAAAATGGGCGCGCACGTTTATGCCCGACTGTGGATTTATCGTGGTGGAACTCGCCGGGCTTCCTTTCGAAAAACTGGCAGACGGCCACCTCGCCCGCGCCATCCTCGGCGCACTTCAGGGCGAGCGCCTGGGAGTAATGGACATTCGCAAAATCTCGCGTCTGCTGGATGAGTTTTTCGCCGACCCCGATCAGGCCGCGGTCAAAGCCGTCGCCAAACAGCTCTGGACCTACATGCTGCGTTGTTCCGAGTTG
>JAISAX010000184.1 GCA_031266495.1 Opitutaceae bacterium | reverse complement strand
CGCCCTGCGCTCGATCTCGCCCATGAAAATCGAAAAAAGCACCGGCGCGGGCATCATTGACGTCACCTATGAAAACGTCCCCGGCGGACTCCGCGCCGCGGGCGAACCGCAAGGCTTTGCCCTCCTCGACGCCGACGGCATCCCGCAACCCCTCCTCTTCAAGACCACCCTGCACGGCAACACCGCGCGCCTCCACCTCGTGCCCGACACGTGCCCCGGCGAAGTGCGCCTCTTTTACGGTCCCGGCCACACCCCCGTCTGCAACCTCACCGACGGACGCGATTTTGCCCTCCCCGTATTCGGCCCCCTCGCCTTCGCCCCCAGGGAAGCCCGGTTACCCTTCGTCACCCGCTGGCGCAAGACCCCCCTCGTCACCACACCCGCCGCGCCGCTCGCCGCCCTCCCCTGCCCCGACCTCACCGCCGCCACCGCCGCCGCCGCCGCCTGGCCCGGCGGCACCACCATCGCCACCTGGGGACCGGACGGTTTTATTAACGAACACGCGCACTGGCAGGGCCACGCCGGCCACGCCTACTTCGCCGCCACCCTCACGCTGCCCGAACCGATGAAGCTCGACGTCCTCACCGGTTACGACGGCCCCTTCCGCCTCTGGCTCGACAGGAAGCCATTCCACACGGCGCTCGACGGCATCAACCCGTGCATCCCGGACGAAGGCCGGAAAACCACCACACTCGCCGCCGGCCCGCACACGCTGACCGTGGCGATGGACATCAACAACGGAGCCGCCTGGGGCTTTTTCCTGCGTTTCCGACGTCGCGACCTCACCGCCGCGCAACTGAAATCCGGCGACTATGCGCGGCCCGCCTACGACGTCTGATGCCGCCACCGCCAAGGCGCGCCGACCCGAATCCGCTCACGGCGACACGACCAGCAGCCCCTTCATCCCGAGGTCGTAGTGCGCCGGGAAACTGCACACGTAGGGATAGTTGCCCGTCGCGGCGGGCGCCGTGATTTCGAGACGCTCGCTCTCCCCCGGGCCGAGCAGCTTCGTCGCGGCCAGCACCTGCGAGGCATGGGCGGGCGGCAGGTAGTCGTGGTCCTTCGCCTTGACTGCCGCCTGGCAGTACGCGCGGCCGTCGGCAGACTTGTCGAGCAGCACCCAGTTGTGCCCCATCGCCTCCTTCGGCTGCACGCCAATGTTTTTAAAAAGCACCACGAACCTCTCCCCCGGCGAAACCTCAAGACGGACAAGGTTGAATTTCATCGTGTCGTTGCCCGTCACGACGAACACCCGCAGCCCCGCCGCCCTGTCGGCGGCCGCCTGCGCATCGAGCGGATCGGCCGCGACAGCCGCTTTCGCGCCGGCAGGACCATCGCCCCCGGCAGGCTTGCAGCCGGAGACACCGAAGACGGCCATCACCCCGGCAACGCCTGCCGCCAACGCCAGCATGACGGAAAACAACCGGGAAAAACGGGAACAGGAACGGAAACGAAGCGGGTTGCGAAACACCATGCGAGGCAGAGAGACAAATTCTCAGGCCCGCGCAAAGACCTTATGGGAGGTTCTGAAAATTAACCGCGAAGGCCCTGGAGCGGCGGCATTCCCGATCGCTGCGACGAGGCGCAACGCGCCTCGCCCCGAACAACACGGCGCAATCGTGACCGCGCCGCGCCGCACCGCGATGCGCACCCCGCGATCCTGCGCCCCGCGCCACAAAAACCGCTCACCCCTTCGCCAGATACGCACAAAAAATAAAACCCTTGCGACCCCTTTCCGCGGATTCGTAACGTGTCCGTCCGGTATTCACCCCGGCATTCACGCATAATCATCAACCTATGATCGTCACCACTGCGCAGCTCTTCAAGCACGCCTACGGCAAGTACGCCGTCGGTGCCTACAACATCAACAACGCGGAGCAAACGATGGGCCTCTTCAAGGGCGCCATCGCCTCCAAAGCTCCCTTCATCATCCAGATATCCAAGGGGGCCCGCAAGTACACCGACAAGCTCATGCTCGAAGGCATGATCCGCTCGGCCGATGCGATTTTTCCCGACGCCATCTTCGCCGTCCACCTCGACCACGGTGACGAGGAGACCTGCTACGACTGCATCAACTCCGGCTTCTACAGCTCCGTCATGATCGACGCCTCGCACGATCCGTTCGATAAAAACGTCGCCATCACCAAACGCGTCGTCGAAGCCGCCCACAAGAAGGGCATCTCCGTCGAAGCCGAACTCGGCATGCTCGGCGGCGTCGAGGAAGACGTGAAGGTCGAGGACGGCCACGCCACCCTCACCGACCCGAAAGAGGCCGAAGACTTCGTCAAGAAGACCGGTTGCGACTCCCTCGCCTGTGCCATCGGCACCTCGCACGGCGCCTTCAAATTCAAGGGCAAGCAGTCCCTCCACTTCGACGTCCTTGAGAAAATCAAGGCCCGCCTCCCCGGCTTCCCGCTCGTCATGCACGGCTCCTCCTCTGTGCCGCAGGAAGAAGTCAAGCGCATCAACGCCGCCGGCGGCCAGATCAAGGACTCCGCCGGAGTGAACGTTGAAGAATACCTCCCCGCCGCCAAACTCGGCGTGACCAAGATCAACATCGACACCGACGGCCGCCTCGTCTGGACCCGCGTTCACCGCGAGTTTTTCCGCGACAAGCCCGCCGAGTTCGATTTCCGCGCTCCCGGCAAGGTTTACATCGAGGAGTACGCCAAGTTCATCGCCAGTCGCAACGAACTCCTCGGCAGCGCCGGCCAGCTCGACGACCTGCGCGCCAGCCTCAAGAAGTAACGGCCCGCGGCCAACCGCCGCCAAGCGCCGCCAGGCCGCTTCATCACACGCAACGCGGACCTTCACCGGTCCGCGTTTTTTTTTGCGTGCGCCCCTACCGACGCAACGTGATGAAGCCTGACGCGCCCCCTATGCCGTCACCCACGCAGCCGCCCGCACTGCCGTCGGCGTTCGCCCCGTACAGGCCTTGAACGCCCGGCAAAACGCCGACGTATTCAGATAACCACTCAACCGTGCCACCGCATCGACCTTGTAGTCGGTCGTCGTCAGCAACGACTGCGCGTGCTCGATCCGCACCCGCTCGATCTCCTCGCCGATGGAGCGCCCCATGACCTTGCGGAACCGCACAAACGCGTTCGTGCGCGACGCGTGGATATCATGGATGATCAGCTCCGCCGTGATCTTCTCCATGAAATGCTCCCGGATGTACTCCATGATCGCGGTCACCACCGGGTCGTCGCAACTCGTCCGCTCGGTCGAGCGCCGCTTTTCGATCCCCAGCGGCGGGATGACGATCTCGCGCGGCGCGTTCCTGTCGCCCGCCATCAGCCGGTCGAGCAGCCGCGCCGCCTCGTAACCCAGCTTGGAAAGATTCACATCCACGCTCGAAAGCGGCACGCGCGCCATCTCGCAAATGCTCCGGTCGTTGTCCGTGGAAAGCACCGCCACATCTTCCGGCACCCGGTATCCGAGCTCCATGACACCTTGCTCGAACACATCCGCCGCGTAGCCATCCGCGCTGAAGACCCCGACCGGCAGCGGCATCCCCGCGAGAGCCCGCTTGAGTCGCGTGCGCAACAGTCTCAAGTCCGCGGCCTCGTATTTTCCCCAGTCGTCATAATACAAAACCTTGCTTGCTTCGCGTGCCACACCGAGCTCCGCCAGTCGCCGCTCGTAAGCCGTGGTCCGCTCGCGCAACCCTCGCCAGTATTTTGTCAGGTCGAGCCCGACAAAACTCCGGCAGCCCAGCCCATGCAGATACCCGGCCGCCATCCGGCCGACCCGATCGTGATCCACCACCACAAGCCCGTCCGGCTCCAGTCCATCCACGCCGCGAATATCCACGATCTTCGCGCCGGGAAAACGCTTCCGCACATCGAACAGCGTATCCTCGCCCATCAGCACGATAACACCGTCAAACGCCCGTGAAGTCTTCGGCGGCCCCGACGGCCGGGGCGGAGCGACCAGCAACCAGCCCGCCTCCCGCGCATACGCCCGCAACCCGTGCCACAGGCTCGGCGCCGACCAGGTGAGGTAGATCATGACTTTTCCGGGAGGCGACGAGGTGGACCGTGGCATGGCTGAACACTCTGCTCATGTCTCAATGCACGGCGCAAACTCTGATAGCGTTTGATCAAGGAACCGCTGCGCCTCCGCTGTCCTTTTTTGTAACTGATGTTACGGGGATCGGCCGTTGGGGCGTCGCTTGCGACGCCCGCGCCAGGCGGACGAACTGAACTGAACTGAACTGACGCATCTCCCGTTGCGAAAGATCCTCGCGGCCATCGCAAGCGAAGCTACGTGTGTGTAGGG
>JAISAX010000110.1 GCA_031266495.1 Opitutaceae bacterium | reverse complement strand
TGCGCGGATTTTATTCAAACAATCGCAACGGGGTGGCCATACAGATATGGACGGCGGTGTGCGCCCACCTGTTGGTGGCTATCGCTCATCGTCAATTGACGCTGCCAGGCAGCCTATATAGAACTTTGCAAATTATATCAATCAGTCCACTTGAAAAACTCCCTCTGCATCAATTGGTTGCAGAATATGATACAAGCATTCCATCAGTTGATATTCCTATCCAACTGGAACTCAATGGGTTTTAATCGGACAGGCGTGCGCCCCGATGATTCCGGCCGCGAGGGCCGCGATAGATATGACGATTGTCTTGATCATGTGTGTGCGTGTTGCGTTCGGTGAACGTGTCGCCGTCTCTTATCGGCGGTTTCTTCACGCCGCGAAAGCCCGCCGTTGACCCTTGAGGGGGTTCAGGGCCGCGTAGGGGCGCGCAGGGTCGTCGTTGTCCCTTCCCCGCAAGTTGGCATGGAATTTGTACCCCCCCCCTCCACAAACTGCCAGGTCCCCTGTGACACGATGTCATGTGACCGCGCCGGCAACGTCACGCTCCCGTGACGCGGCGCCGATCCGCGCCGATCAAGGAGTCACGCGGCCCTGCACCCGCGCCATTTCCGGCGCGGGCAGCCGCACTGGGCGGACCGGCGCACAAAAAAGCCCCGGCTTCAGGCCGGGGCGGGGGGGGGGGAGAGGGAGATCAGTCGCGATGATCGCGCCAGGCATACCAGCGCGCCAGATGCGCGTTCAGCGTCTCCACAAGGGCTTCCACCTCGTGCGGACGCAATTTCTGGTAGCGGCTGCTCAACTCGAATTGCCATTCGTAGCGCATCCCGCTCTTCACGTTGATGCCCTTGCTCGTTTCATCGTCCCTCATCGGGACGCATTCTGATGATGTATTCATTTTCTATTGATGTTTGGATGTGATCCCCACCCGGGATCGGGGTTCTTCCGGGGTCAATAGTCCCCGCAACGGTATTCCCGCTCACGCGGTGTTTTATTTCCGTTTGCCACCCCGAAAGTGGAAAAATCAGAATACAAAAAAACGGCGCGAACCGGAGCCGAAACGGCTATTGACCTTGGAAGGCCGCCAGTGAGCGCGAGGCAGGCGAGGGTGTCACGCTTCCCAATCTTCGACGTCCAAGCCGGGGATTCCCGCAAACTCGCGGGTGTTGTGCGTCACCAGCACGGCGCGCAACGCAAAGGCATGAGAGGCTATCAGCATGTCTCGCTCCCCGATGGGATTGGCGTTGCCGCGAGTCTTGATGCGTCCATGCAACAGATAGCTTTTTATCAAACCATATGCATAGGCGCATGTTTCATCAAACGGACGGGGCACCAGCCTTTTGGCCAGCTCCTTTTGCCGGGCGATGCGCCGGGTTTCAACCGGAGCCTTTTGCCATCCGTATTCCATCTCTGCCAATGTGACGGAAGACAGCACAAGGCTTTCCGTCGCATCCAGCACTCGATTGACCAAACCCGTATTCTCACCTTTGGCATAGGTGGAAAACACGTTCGTATCAGGCAAATACAGTCGCTCTTTCATGCGTGACGTGTTGTGTTTTTCTTCACCAGGCGAGCGGTGGCGCGCCGCAAGACCTGGAACGTTTTTTCACGTTCCGCCGGGTCGATGATCAGCAGTCCGCTGCCGGTGCGGTGGATTTCCACTTCCTTCGAGGGCAAGCGGAATGCGGCGGGGATGCGCAAGGCCTGCGAGTTGCCTTGCCTTATGATTTTTGTCAGAGTTGCCATGCGTTTACGGTGTCATCACGCAGCACGCGCTGTCAAGCGACGCGCCGGGCGCGTTCCAGGCGTTTGCGGCAAGCGAGCGTGGCCCGTGTCTGGCGACCTGTCACCGGGCGGCCGCAACCGCACGCGTACAGGCTGACAGACCGTGACGACTGGCGGGCGCGTACGGCCCTTGCCAGTACGCGAGCCATCGGTACCGGCACGCCGTTTCCTACCGCCCGATACTTCGCCGCGACGGACAAACCCGGCAGGTCGAAATCACGTGGCAGGCCCTGCAATTCGCAGAAATCGCCCCATCCGCGCCGATCCGACCGGGAGGCTTCCGACGCCAAACAGGTCCGTTCCAGCGTCCGAAACGTGACCGCCCGATCGCAAACGAGCATCAAGCCGTCACGCGAACCAAACTGCAACGTCTGCAGCCGGTTTTGTCGGCATCCGCATTCCGACGCGTTCAGATTGAGCCTCTGGATCGTGTAGCCTTCGATCATCAGGTCATGCACGCCCGGCACATTCTCCATCAGCCACCAGTCCGGCTGCGCCTCGAAAACGACGCGGGCGAATTCGTGAAGCATCGCGACGCCGTTGCCTGTCGGCGGGCAACGCCGCGCACCACGCAAAAGCCTTCCGCCTCGAAACCGCGTCCCAACAGGTCAGATCCGGGGAATACCGACAGCACCAGGTTTTCGTGTGACGCGGCCGTTATTGGCGCGTTCCAGATTGTCACGGTTTGCATAGTGTCAGCTTCCGTTTCACTACCGGATCCCCCGGCTTGTAGTGTAAAAATTCGTAGCTTTTCGCCGGGAGATATTGCGCCGCAACAGTCCTTTTTCCATGAACGTCTTGGCCCACCACGCGGCGCTTTCGTCTGTCTGCCTGAACAGGAAAACTTCCGTCAGGCAGTTGCGCATCCCCGGCAACAGGTCCGTCGCCGAATGACACAGCACGTAAAGCATGTGGCCGTTGTGCCGGATGCGCGTGAACAGCCATGACAGGGACCGGTCCCGGTTGATTGTCGCGCTGGCGTCCTCGATCCACACGCAGCAATTGCGCGAGGCCGACACCGCAGCTTGGAACCGCTCCGCGTCCGCCGTCACAAACGAGCCTTGCGGCCATTTTTGCCACTCCGTCTGCGGATCATGGACGATGTGGCGGCGTGAGCGAGCGTGGATTTGCCACACTCGCTCGGCCCGGCGATGGCTGCTCGAACACTGCTCATTTTCCCCAGTGGGTTCGGGGGCCGATCAGCCCGAGAATCAGGGCAAGCAGCAACACGAGCCAGAGCCAGCCGCCCGGCCCGAAATCGTGAAACAGCCAGATCGCCCCGCCCGCCACCGCCAGCGGATACGCCAGGCGCACCAGCGCACGCAGCACATTGCCGAGGGTATCGGCAGCCGCGACTACGCCGGCCCAAAATGCCAGCCAGGCCAGTTTCACTCTCTGCCTCAGCACGGCCAGCGTGTCTCGCCGGCTTGTCACGGCCAGGCGTTCCAGGCGCGGTTGCCGGGGCATTCGCACCGTTTTTGTCGAGTGTGGTTCCGGATGTGTTTTCGGATGTGTTTTCCATGGCGGATACGGGTTAAAAATGCATGAAATCGCCCCCGAACGCGGACGGAGGGGGGGGGGAGGGGGAGGCAGGGGGATGCGTTTAGACAGGCGCGGACGGAAGAGGCGTTACGTTTTTGGGCGTTTTTTTCCCGAATAACGCCCCCAGCCACGCCCGGGTTTCGGGTTTCGATCCGACCTTGAACAGGTACAACGCCCACAACAGGACAAACAACCCCGTGCCCGTCGCTATCCAGCCGCGCGCGGACAAAAACGCGGCGGTCGCATCCTTTATCGCCTTTTGGTCGGCGGGCGTTGGCGTGGCCTCTTCTGGATGGCCGGTGGCAATCCAGATGCCCGCGTAAACGGTCTTGCAAACGGCTTCCGCCGTCGTCTCCGCGTCGCCCTTCACGCGGGGCGCGGGCATTTCGCCGCCTCCGCCGCCGTCACTGCCGTCGCCACCGGGAACGGGGGTGCGTCTTCCGCTTCTGGCGGGATGACCAGTTCGCTTGCCGGGGGCGGAGTGGGTTCCGCCTGCGGAGCCGGGGCGGGCGTTTTCCCCTTCCTCGCAACGCGAACGCAAAACGCCCGCGCACGCACAAACGTGCGTAACGCGGGCGGCAATACAGGGGGGAAGAGGGCGGGATGACGGGAGTTTTTGCAACGAGCCGGGGTTGGTTTCCATGCATTCTCCGGGCTGTTCACGTTGTATCGGGTATTTGGATTCAGTATCCATATATATGTGACACAAGGTTCCCTCCGGCGGTATCTTCCGTCGTTTGCGGGGGGGGGGGAGTGTGTATGTGTTTTCAGGCCGCGAGCAGTTCGTCCGGAGGTCCGGCGGCGTTCGCGTCCGGCGGCCTGCATGGCAGTCTGGCGAGCACCCAAAGATTTTGCGTCAGGACCGCCCAGCTCACCGTGTGCCGTCGATGTTCGAGTCCCTTGCTTCGCGGGCGTCCGGACAAAAAGTCGTTGGTGAGTATCCCGATCCTTCCTTCGGTCTGCGCCCGGCGCGCATGGGCTTTGACAAACCGGCTGTTCCGGTGCGCCTGCCCAAATCGACCGTTTGCGCATCCATGCGCTCCCGGCGCTCCCGCGATTTCGCGTAAACGTCCTCTGGCACGATAACGCCGGTCAATTCGGCGCAAATGGTGCCATAATCGTGTTCGGCCTGATAAACGCGGTCGAAACCGTCCGAGGCTTCGCCCTCCGGATCCATCCCGACGATTTCGCACCCCAAGTCGTTGATGTCGGTGAACTGTGCGCGTTCTGTGGTCGATTCCAGTCCTTTACCGACCCAAGCGGGGGTGGGAACCTCAACATGGGGCGAATCGTCCTTTTCCTCGATAGGCGTCCCGTACTCTTCGAGACGGCGGGCATAATTGGCGCAAGCGGCCTGTTCGCGTGCGAG
>JAISAX010000093.1 GCA_031266495.1 Opitutaceae bacterium | reverse complement strand
GGGGGGTTTTTTCGCGGCAAATTCCGGGCTTTGGCCCCCCCCCCCCCCCCCCCCCCCCCTGACACACACTTTCCCCCGAAGGAGAAAAACACATGAACAGGCGTAACAAGAGAACGAATACATCAACGGCCGGGATTCTGGCGCGGGCGGCGGCGAGGCCTGATTTGCGGGCGCTGGCGGATGATCTGGGGTCGGTCTTGATTCACTCGCCGGCTATCCGTGCGCGTCAGCGTAATGCGGATCGTGACCGGCTGCACCGGCGCGAGGGACAGAGTGATGATTACCGCAAGCATGCGGAGGATCTGGGGGAGGAGGCGTTGCCGTTCGAGGGGGCCGCGGATACGCGGCCTCCGGAGGTGGACAAGATCATCAACGAGCGGGTGGCGTTGCTGGTGGAGTCTTTGATGTCGGGCGAGATCCAGGCGGCGCCGCTGGGGCTGGACAACGCGGAGGCGGCGGCGCGGACGACGCGTCTGCTGCGGCATCTGCGCGGGGTGTCGTTGCGGGGGGAGTTGCGGCGCGAGGCGAAGTTGCTGGCCAATTACATGGAGGGCGATGATCCGGGGGTGGGTGTGCTGAAGGTGTGGTGGCGGCGCGAGGCGGCGCTGGAATTGCGCGTGTTGTCGGTGGAGGATGTGGCGCGGGTGTTCCTGGAATTGCGGGGAGTCGAGCTGCCGGAGGGGGGGGAGGGGGATGGCGGGGTGCCGCCGGAGTTCCAGGGGGCGCTGGATGATGTGGTGGATGTGATCCACAATCGGGCGCGGGACGGGGAGGCGATGGGATTGCTGGAGGCGGCTTTCCCGAAGGTGCGGCGGGGGCTGCTGCGGAAGGCGCTGAGGGATTTGCGGCGGGTGGGCGAGGCGGATTTGCCTGTGCCGTTCGTGCGGGTGAATCGTCCGGCGGTGTCGGCGTTGCGGTACATGGAGGATGTGTTTTTTTCTCCTGATATCGATGATGTGCAGCGGGCGCGGTCGGTGCATGAGGTGGAGCGCTTGTCGGAGGCGGATTTGCGGTCGCGGGCGTTGTCGGAGGATTGGGGGGGGGATTTTGTGGAGGCGGTGCTGGAGGCCGGGCCGGGCGCGGGCGAGGTGACGGGGCGTCCGTGGGATTTTCCGCCGGTGGTCTATGGGGACCGGGAGGCGGACAATTTGTACGAGGTGTGGTTTTCGTACACGAAGGCGAGCGACGGGTACGGGATCCCGGGGGTGTATTTGACGGTGTGGTCCGAGAGGGTGCCGGATTATTACGGGAGGCATGAGTTGCTGGATTATCCGGATGGCGAGTACCCGTTTGTGCTGTTCACGCGGGAGGCGGTGCGGCGCGGGGTGGCGCATAGCCGCGGGGTGGCGCGGATCGCGGGCGCAGCGCAGCACGAGATCAAGGTGCAGAGGGATTGCCGGACGGACTACACGCAGGTTTCGACGGTGCCGCCGGTGCGGGTGCGGTCGCGCATCGGGGGGTTGGAGCGGGTGCTGGGGCCGATGTCGGAGGTGGTGGTGCGGGATCCGGATGATGTGTCCTGGTTGCCGCCGCCGCCGTTTCCGCAGATGTCGGTCGAGGTGGAGCGGGCCACGCGCAACGACGTGAACGAGTACTTTGGGCGGTTGGTCGAGGGGGTGGCGCCGGAGTTGCGCCAGGCGCTTTTGCAGGATATGGTGAATGCGTGGGCGGATCGTTGGGTGGTGGCGTGGCAGAAGTTGACGCAGTTGTTGCAGGAGTTCATGGATCCTGTGGAGATCGCGTTGGTGGCGGGGGGGGCGATGCGGCGGTTGACGCGCGAGGAGATTCGCGGCCAGTTCGAGATGACGTTGACGTTCAGCGTGCAGGATTTGTCGCCGGAGTTCGTCATGAAGAGGCTGGACGCGATCGGGCGGGTGCTGGCATGGGATGTGGGGGGTATTGCGGATCGCAATACGATCATGCGGCTGGCGTTGCGGGGGATCGATCCGGCGTTGGCGGATGTGGCGTTGCGCGACGCGGGGTCGGCGAGCGTGGCGGAGCAGCGTGAGGAGATCCAGGCGCTGGTGGCGATGGCGCAGGGGATCGAGCCGCCGCTGGCGAAGAGCGGGGTGAACGCGGAGTTGCGGCTGCGCACGCTGGTCGAGGCGGTCAACAAGAGTCCGGTGCTGGCGCGGCGGTTGATGCAGCCGGCTTCGCAGGATGACGAATACTTCCGCGAGCTGGTGGAGAACCGTCAGAAGAACCTGTCGTTCCTGGTGGAGCAGTATCAGGTGAACCCGGAGATCGGACGGACGGGGACGACGCCGGTCTCGGAATGAGACCGAATGCGGAGTGCGGAATGTGAATCAAGGAGAAAATGTCATGAAAAAACAGATACAGGAAAATGTCATTGCGACGCGCTCCGGGCGCGTGGCTTATTTGCCGATGCTGCGGAGGCGATTGTCGGACGAGCAGGTGCGGGCGGCAATGGTGTCGATGCCGGACGATGATCCGCGCTGGTGCGCGGTGAACCAGGTGATCGCCGACATGGTCGGGGCGGCCATGCTTGATGTGAGCGATGGCAGGCAGAATGTGTCGATGGGCACGTATGCGGGCGGGCGTCTGGCCGCGTTGCTCGATTTGCAGGACCGGCTTTGGCAGGGGCGGACGGAGGGGGCAAGGTGAATGGCCAGGGCGAATTGTTCGCGGGCGGGGCGGCGCCGGCGCCGGAGTTTCCGCGCGAAATGCTGGCGCTGCCGGCGTTGTCGATCCGGCAGCCGTGGGCGTGGGCGATTCTTCACGCGGGGAAGGATGTGGAGAATCGCACCTGGGCGGCGGGGTTCCGGGGGCGGTTCCTGATCCATGCGGGGAAGGGAATGACCGGGGCGGAGTTCGCCGAGGGGATGGGGATGGTGCGGGCGGTCTTGTCCTTGCGCGGGGTGGTGGATGCGGCTTTGCCGGGTGTGTCGGGTCTGGCGCGCGGGGGCATCGTGGGCGTGGCATCGCTGGTGGATTGCGTGGCGCGGTCGGATTCGCCGTGGTTCGTCGGGCCGTGGGGGTTCGTGCTGAGGGATGTGCAGCCTCTGCCGTTCTGGCCGTGCCGGGGGGCGCTGGGGTTTTTCCGGGTGCAGCCGGCGGGAGGCGCGGGATGAGGGTCGGTGGTGGAGTCATCCGCCCGGCTTTCGGGCCGGGAGAGATCGTTTCCCACATTACCGATGAAACGGAGCATGGGGTGATCGTCGCGTTCATGGCCCGCGGCCACAACCATAGCTACGAGGTGCAGTGGGGAGTGTCGAAGCTGACGTGGCATCTGGATTTCGAGTTGGTGCGCGTCCCCGGCCGTGTGCCGAAGTCGATCGGGTTCTGGTCGGACGGGGGGGCGGAAATTGAAGACTCGACGACACCACAATAACAGGGGCACTCGCCAAATCCGGCGTGGACGCTGTGAGCAGCGCGCTCGTCGCCTGGCCAAACGCATCGGCGTCCCCTACGGGTACCGGTCATGATAATATGAATACAAAACAGAATACTCGGATGGCGGCGGCTCCGGCATCTGGGTTCCGCCTGCTTGAGCCCGGAGACATCATCGCAGTGGGTGACGAGTTTCTTGAGGAGGATTGCCAGACGTGGACTCGCGTCCCCATCGACGGTGGGGACGCCGTGTGGCAACGATGGATGATCGGAGTGCGTCATAATCCGCATATGATGGTGCCCTTTCGCCACCCTCTGCCGGACACCTGATTCTGCCGACCGGCAGTCGTGTATCGGACGCCGGTTTTTTTCGAAATCCACTTGCTGCAACTCGCTGCAACTTGCTGCAAGTCACTGCAACTTGCTGCTACTTTGAACATGCAGCGTTGAAAAACTTGACGCGCCGATGGAGGGGTGGCGATGGCACGCGCGGGTTTTCTCGGGGGAAGCCTTCGCGGGCCGCCGCGCCCGGCATGGCGCCGGGTGCGGCTTGTCTTCTGTATCCATAATTCCCCCGAACTTTTTTGTCATGGGCCGCAAATCTTCTTCTTCCGCTTCTTCTCATTCTTCTTCCTCTGACTCCGGGGCCGGTAGTTCGGGTTCCGATAGCATGGGGACTTTGCTCGATGCCGAGTTCGGCAGCGAGGTCGGCGACGGGAAGATAAAGGCTGAAGAGCCGAAGGCGAAGGGGGGCAAGGCACTGGACGCAAAGGGACGCAAGGCCAGGCAGGCCGCGGTGGTCGAGGAAAACAAAAATGAGGGAGGCCGGAAGGGGGATGATGAGGATGCCGGCGAGGAGTCCGCCGATGAGCGGCTGGAGCGGCTGCAACAGGGGGAGGGCGAGGATGACGAGGAGTATGAGGCGCGTCTGGAGGAAGAGGGGTTGACGCGCGAGGATGTCGAGGCGTTGGACGAGGAGGACGATGATGATGGTGATGACGAGGAGGGGGACGACGAACTGGCCGGCGACAATGCGGAGTTGCTGAAGGAGCTGCGGGCGTTGCGCAAGAAGGTGGATGGGCTGGAGTCCCGCCGGGATAGCGGCGAGGGTGGGGACAATGATTTTCGCGGGGGGGGGAGTATCCGGGCGGGGCGGTTCGGGGAGGCGATTTTGCAGGCTGGGTCGCCGCGTGATCTGGATGCGGTCGAGGAGCGGTTGCAGCAGGTCGAGGATTGGGCGCTGGACAATGAGGGGGGCGTGGTGGAGGAGAAGGATGGCGAGGAGGTCGTCAAGTACAGCAAGGCTCAGGTGCGGGGGGTCCTGCGCGATGCGCGGGCGGGGTTGCGGGCCGTGGAGGGGCGGCGTTCGTTTTTTGCGAGCCAGGCGCGGATGGATGCCGACGCGGTGAAGGCGTATCCGGATCTTGGTGACGAGGATAGCGGGTTGGCGCGGGGGGTGGAGGCGGTGTTGCGGGCGCGTCCGGCGCTGGCTCGCGAGGTGCCGGATATCCGCCTGTTCCTCGCCGATGCAATCGCGGGGCGGCGCGCGCGGTTGGCCGCTGCGAAGGGCGGCAAGCGTATCGGCAAGCCGTCCGTCCGCCAGGGCGCCATCGGCCAGAAGCCGCCGTCGGGTGGCGCACGGGCGGGGCGGGGTCGTATGGCCGATGACAAGCGGTCGCGCATCGGCGCAGCCCGCAAGCGCGCAGAGGCAGATGGCGGCGCTTCTCTTGAAGATCTCATCGCAGCCGAACTCTGATTTCCTTCCAAACCGGGTGAACCGCTAAAGAACGCTGAAGAACGCTAAAACCAAACCCTCCGTATTGTATTATTTTAGCGTTCTTTAGCGTTCTTTAGCGTTCTTTAGCGGTCCAACCCTCTTCAACCAGTTTTCCCCCCGGTAACCGGAAATAAAATACAATGCCAAAGATGATGGAAAGTGACGCGGTGGCGAAGCGTCAGGATCTTTCAAACAAGATCCATCTCGCCGATCAGAAGAAGTGCGTTTTCCTGACGGCCGTGCCCAAGGGGCCGGCGCCGGAAAACTCCCTCGGCGAATGGCCGGTGGATACGATGCCCGAGGCGCGTATCCAGGGCACGAAGGAGGGCAAGGATGTGGTGGAGGCGGACTTCGAGAATCTGGGTTCGCCTGCCGCCGTGTTGCAGGGTCGCCTGATGGAGGTCCGCCGCGTGCCGGCTGTCTCGAAGTGGGTGCAGAACGCCACCAATCAGGCGGGTATCGGGCGCAAGCAGGCGTGGGCCAAGGCGTATGCGCGCGGTCTGGTGATGCTCAATCGCGATATCGAGATAACGTGCCTGGGGGACCAGGATTCGGCGCTGGCGCCAACCACCACGGGCTCGCTCACGCGGGGCATTGGCAAGTGGATCAGCAACGCGGCGCAGGGCGACTTGCCGGTGCCGGCCGCTTTCCGCACGCCGGAGGCCCAGATTTATACGGGCGCCATCGATGATATCAACGATGACGTGATCACCGACTTCATGCGCTCGTACTTCGACAGTACTGGCAATGAGGATACGGATCTGATGCTGCTGCTTGGCTCGAAGTTGCAGACGGCGTTCTCTCGCCTGACGTGGCGGAGCAAGGCCGATGCCGAATTCGTGCCGGTGCGCCAGTACAACGTGAGCAACGCCACTCGCATCACCCGCAAGGTGGATCTGCTCGAGACCGATTTCGGGACGATCGTGCTGCGTCTTTCCAGCTTCATCAACAAGGAGGGCGACCCGAAGACGGATGAGAGCCGGCGTCTGGGCTACGCGCTCAATATGCGCAGTATCATGGTGCGTTTCGCCGATGGTCCGGGGGGCAAGGAGTTGCCTGACCTGGGCGGCGGTCCTCGTGCGTTGGTCAGCGCGATGTTCCGGCTGGAGCCGGGTGACCCGCGCGTGCTGGGCAAATTCGATCCGACTGAACCGGAGCCGGATGGCAATGCCTAATGACTAATTACTAATTATCCAATCCCGTGCATCCGCTGCCTCATTAGTAATTAGTAATTAGTAATTGGTAATTTTCCCCATGTATCCGCAGTACTTCCATAATCCCGAGACGGGTGAGGACATCACGTCCGAGGTGATCGCCGAGCTCGAAGCGATGGCGCCGGCGCGCAGTCTCGAGATTCTTGAGGCGCGCCAGGCGCGGATCGCCGCCGGCAATGGGGGCGAGGCGCGTTCGTTGCCGTTCGGGCGCGTGGTGGCGCAGATCGAGGAGGATGCTTTCGACTACTGGACGATGCGCGAGGGCGTGGGGTTCTGGTACGACAGGCACGAACGCAATGCTTTTCTCCGTGACAATCCGGCGTGCCGCGTCACCAGCAAATCCCCACACCTTGTGGTGCGTGTTCCGCGCGGAATGTCGCGGCCAGGCAAGGGGCGGTGGAGGGTAACCAATTAATAATTAAGAATTAAGAATTTCAGACCCATGCCGCCATCCAGCCCTGCGGCGATCAAGCCATGAAGACTGTCACGTTTTTGTCTGTTTATAATATCTATCGCGAGTTGTGCGCATCGGGGGCGAGCGCGGAGCCGACGGAGGCGGGGGCGGTGGCGGCGTTTGCGCGGGCGTTCACGCCGTGGGCGCGGCGGGGGTGGCGGTGGTTTTTCTGGCCGGATTTGATGCGCCTTGAGGAGCGCGCGGTGGTGGATGGCGTCGTCTCCCGCATGGAGGAGGGGAAGGGGGAGATCGATACGGTGTATTCGGTGTTCCCTGACAATCCTCGCGAGCGGTTGCCGATGCGGTGGCGGTCGTTGCGATGGGAGGAGGCGGCCGAGGGGATTGTTGTAGGGCGTCCGGATCAGGGGGGCGTCGTGTGGGTGGAGTACCGGTTGCCGCCGCCGCGGTGGGAGGGGGCTGCGTGGGCGGGGGGGAGCGCGTATGCGGAGGGGTGTCAGGTGTGGTTTTCCGATGCGGGCGCCGGCGTGGTGTTCGAGGGGGATTTTTGGCGCGCGAGGGCGGGCGGGGCCGTGGCGGGCGAGAGTCCGGCATCGGCTCCGGAGAAGTGGGAGTGTGTGGGGGTGCCGGCGTTCCTTGCGGATTTCGGGGCGCGGGGGGCGTACGATGTGGCGTTGCGCGGGGATGCGCAGTGGGCGCGGGCGGCAATGGAGGAGAGCGCGGCGTGGTCGTGGCTTTATGATGAGCGTGACAATTTGCAAAATGCCGGCGGCCGGGTGCTCCGCTTGAGGGTTCCGGGGTGCAGGATGTAACACAAGGATAACTACAATGTCGAAGGAAAATGTAAGACCGGTGGTGCGGGGCAAGCTGGTGGCGGATGACAATCCGTTGCCGGTGTCGGCGGTGAGCGGAGGGGCGCCGGTGTCGGCGGACAATCCGCTGCCGGTGATCGTGGTGAGCGGGAGGGTGCGCGCTGGCCGCGCGGGCATTCCCGCCGGGGTCGAGGCGCTGGCCGTGACGTTCGCCCCGCCGTTCGCGGCGGGCGCGCTGCCGGTCGTCACGCTCGCGTTGGAAACACCCGCAGGCGGGGCAAACCTGATCGGCCACATCGAGTCGCTGACCAACACCGGCTTCACGGCCGTCCTTACCGACGGGGGCGGCGAGGGCTATTTTCTCCACTATACCGCGAGGGTTCCTTCGTAGGGCCCAAACCGGGGGGGGGACCGCTAAACAACGCTAAATCCAAACCTTGTATCATGAGATTCTTGTTTCTTTTTATCTTTTCCGTTGTCGCTTCGACGGCGTTTGGCGCGGGCGATACGCCGGTGCCAAACGCGCAACTGAAGGGGAGCGCCGTGGTGCCGGGCGGTTCGTCTCTGACGGTCTCCAATGGCGGCACGCTCGCGGTGCAGCCGGGGGCGACCGTCATCGGCCTTGCCACGCCCGCCGACCTCCCCCCCTCCCCCTTGTACGTCATCTTCACGCTGCCGCTTGGCTCCGGATTTTCTGATTTCGAACTCAAGGCCACCTTGTCGAACTTTGGCGAACACTCGCCGTTCACGGACTTGTATTTGTATTATCAATCTACCGACCCGGCGCGCCAATCGGTATCCGGCCAGACAGGACCGAAGCCCGCCGTTTATTTCACCGATTCGGGCTGGACAGACCGCCGTCGCTGGCGCAAGCAGTCCGCCACCCAGAGCATCTACGCGATGCGCAGCTCCACCAGTGCCATTGTCGCCGGCGCCATCGTCGTCGTGCCGGTCGATGCCGTGATCAGGCCGGACAACCCGGCCCTCATCTGGAGTTACCAGCGTATCAGCGCGGGTAGTTACGAAAACGTCTGGCACCCGATCGTGCCGACGTGGGCGCTCGTCGCTCCGACTCCCTGATCCCTTTCCGGCGGACAGTTCGCCGGTTTTGTAACCATAACAACACACATACACATACCATGAAAAAACTCATGATCATCCTCGCACTGGCCACTGGCCTGTGCTCTCTCCACGCCGCCACTCCGGACCTCACGCCCAAACAGGTCGTAGAACTCCAGTACTCCGGAGAGCGCGAGTTTGCCAAGGGCAAAACCGGCACGGAGCAATGGACGCTGTACACCGCGTGGCGTATCGCCCATCAGGGCGAAGTGTTCGCCTCCGCGCTCCCTCAGATCGACGCCGTCGCGGCGCTCAACCCTGGCATCGCGGCCATCGTTATTCGCAACTACGTCGGGGCCACGACCAACCCGGACGTCGATCCCGCCCTCCGCATCGATCCGGTCGCCGGCTACGATCCGGCGACGCTCGCCAAAGCGTATTCGCCCGGCACCTGGATCGGCTGGTTCGCCACCTTGCAGGAGGTTGCGGCGCTCGAAGGCAACATCAGTTATGTCGGAAGCGTCCGCGCCGCGGCGAAGCGGCTCGGTGACACCGGCCTGATCATCGGGTATTACACAAAAATCACCGGCAAG
>JAISAX010000034.1 GCA_031266495.1 Opitutaceae bacterium | reverse complement strand
AGGCACCGCAGCGGGGCGCGCCGTTTTCGCGCCTGCCTGCGGGATTTCCGTTGTTGCCGCCCGCATTTCTATCCCCGGGACCAGGAGTTCTGTCCCCGGGGACAGTACTCCTGGTCCCGGGAACGGAAACCCCGATCCTCGCCATGCAGCCCACCAGCCTGGACCTGTTCACGCACAGCGAGTTTTCCACCCGCGACATGATCCAGCTCGATTTCGACGAAAACCAGCGCGGCCAGCGCATCTGGCTGATCGCCCGCTGGGAAAACACCCGCGGCCAGAAAGGCCCCTGGTCCGACATCCTCTCCGCCATCATCCCCTGAGGTCGCCACGCGGCCACTGCGGAATGCGGAATGAAGAATGCACAATGACACACTCCGCATTCCGCACTCCGCACTCCGCACTCTGAAATCTGAAATCCGCGATCTGAAATCACCCGTTCATCCCGAACCCGATAGTGTCACGAACATGCCAATACAACACATGCGACCACAATCAACCCGGACCCGCCCCGGCGCGCGCCCTTTTGCGCGTCCGGCGGTTCTGCGCGGCCTTCTCGCCCTCGGCGCCGGCCTCCTCACAGGCCTTGATGCGCAGGCAATGGCCGTCCGTACGTGGATCGGCCAGAATAATGGATCCTGGTCGGAGGACGCGAACTGGGATGGCAGCAATGTCTCCGAAAATAATCCGCCCATCGGTGTGCCCACCGAGGAAACAGGGTTGACCTGGATTACCAACGGAACCACCGCCGTCCTTGATGGCAGCGGAGATCCGGGCGCTGTTGCTTTCCTGATGGTCGGCATTTCGGAACCGGCAATCCAGGAATCAGGCACTCCGGGCGAAAGCGGATACACGGAGGGGGCGGAGGGGGTTGCGGGTCCGGGGGGCCTGACGATCATCAACAACAGCCTGAGCGCCGCCGTCATTTTTATAGGCGGCGACAGTGGGGCCTTGATGACCAAGCCAGTGGCATCGCAGCCGGAGTTCGAATCACCGGGCACGCTCACGCTCGATAATGCCCTCGTCAATACCAGTCAGTTTACCGTCGTCGGAGCAGGCCAGGATGGCCATGTGACGCTCGGCGGCGGCTCGCTTGTCACCAGTGGCTATGGCGGCGCGTCCGGTACCGATGGTCTCCGCGGGATCGTGTTCGGCAGGGAGGCTTTCAAGATGTTCGGATCCTTCCTGGGCACGCCCTCCGATCCCGGCTATGATTTTGCCGACCACCCCGGCGAGAGCACCCTCACGGTCAAGGCCGGCAACGGCGGCACCCCCTCCCACGGCGTGCCGGGGCTCGACGACGGCACGAATCTCATTATAGCTCCGGTCATTGTTTTTTCCGGCAACTCGACGATCGATCTCGAAGCCGGCGCCACGCTTTACCTCACGTCGATGGCTGACGGCAGCGGAGAGTTGGCAAATCCGGGGATAACGGCTTTTCTTGACGGCGCCACCGTACGCTTCAACGGGACCGGGGCCGATTCCTCGACACGCTTCATCAGCATCGGCGACCTGACCCTCAGCTATACCGAGCCGCAGTGGAACGAGGAGTTGCAGAGGGATGTGGATGTGCCTGTTACCATGACTTTGGGCGTGGGCGACATGCTCGTCCTTGGCATGACGACAATAGGGGATGGCACGACGGGCAAAGTGACGCTGGAGTTGAACGACTTTGCTGCCGGAGCGTACGAACTTGTCCATGCGACGGCGATAATAACGATAACCTCTGACGCCGAGAGTGGGGAGTGGTTCGATAACGTCACTAACGACACCATCGGCGACCTGTTTTACCTGACCGGCAACAGTGCGGAGGGCGCGTATGTGTTCGTCCAGGACAACTCCATCTGGGTGCAGATCGTGGCCATCCCCGAGCCGGCCACGTATGCCGCGCTCGCCGGGCTGGCGTTGCTGGCGTGGGTGGCGCGGCGCCGCCGTCGCGGCAATCGCGCCTGAATCTTTCCCGGTTGAACGCCCGCAGGGGCGCATTTTTATTGTTTTGTGCGCCCGTTCGCGTGTTCGCGGGATGAGGCTCCGATGTTCATCAACGTCAACGGGCGCACTGCCGGGGTTGACGCCCCTTTGGGTTTTACCCGGTTCTATCTGCCGGTCGCGATTTCCGCCGGCAACCACGCGCCGGGGGTCTGGCAGACCTCCGCGGCGAGGTCGCTGCCGCGCCGGGCGGCTTCGCCGGGCGGAATGCCTTTCAAGAGCCCGGCTAGAAAACCGGCGGAGAACGCGTCGCCCGCGCCAACGGTGTCGATGATCTTTTTTACCGGCGAGGCGGGGATTTCGACGGGCGGGTGGCCGCTCCCCAACACGGTCGCGCCGTCCGGTCCCCGGGTCAGGAGAATCGTCCGCACCGGATAGCGCCGGTGCAGGGCGCGGGCGAAACCGGCTTCGTCGGCGGACAGGCCGAGCCAGCGGGCGACGAGCGGCAATTCCTCGTGGTTGAGTTTCAGGACATCGGTGTGCTCCAGAGAAGTCCGGATGATTTCCGGCGAGGGATGGGGATTGCGGAGGTTGACATCAAAAAAGCGGACGCAACCCGGCGGCACGCGGGCGAGCAGCGCACGCAGGGCTTTGCGGGAAACGGGCGAACGTTGCGCGAGCGAACCGAAACAGAAGGCCCGGGCCGAGGCGGCCGCATCGGCGAGCGCGGGCGTGGCCACGATGCGATCCCACGCCACGTCGCGCCGGATGTGGTAACCCGGGATGCCGTTGCCCGTGAGCGTGACTTCGACCGTGCCGGTGGGCGCTTCCGGATCGGTCCGGATGCCGTCGAGGCGGACGCCTTGCGCACGGAGGCGGGCGAGCATCTCGCGGCCGGGAGGGTCGTCGCCCACGGCGCTGACGAGCAGGCTCTCCACGCCGATGCCCCGCGCCTGCACGGCGACGTTGGCCGGAGCGCCTCCGGGTTGCGGGCCGGAGGGCAGGAGATCCCACAAAAGCTCGCCGAAGACGAGAAGATCGGGAGGAACGGTGGCGGCGGTGGCGGCGTCGTTGTTTTTACGGATGACGGGCATGGGCGAATGAATGGTGTGCGGAGCGGACGGGAATCGGGAAAGCAGGACCGGGAAAGCAGGACCGTTTCCCGGTTTGGCAACGCTGCATACGAAACGCGGGGATGTGACGTTCCGCCAGGACAAATGGCTGGAAGCAGGCAAGATTGCTGATAGGTCAGCGCGATTTACATGTTATGACAAAACCCTCTGCATCCTCTGCTGCCGGAGCAACGCAAACCAGGTACCGGCGGATTTTCGAGTCGCTCAAGGACCGGATACTGGCCGGCGAGTACGGAGCCGGGCACCGGGTGCCGAGCGAGTCGGCGCTGGTGAAGCGGTTTGGCGTGTCGCGGCCGACGGCGGCGCGGGCGTTGAAGGAGCTGGTGCTGTCGGGGCTGGTGGAGCGGCGGGCCGGGGCGGGGTCGTTTGTGGTGGAAAAGCCGCTGGCGGCGGCGGGGCAGCGGCAACTCGGGTTGCTGATCCCGCAGTGGGAGACGACGGAGATTTTCGAAATGATCTGCGGGCAACTCGCGAGTCTCGCGCGCACGCAGGATTTTGTGGTGCAGTGGAGCAGCGCGCGCGGACGCGATCGGGCAAGCAACGGACAAGGGGCAGGGGAGAGGCGGACAGGGGAGGGGCAGGAAGCGCGGGAGGCGCGGGCAGGGGAGAGGCGGGAGGGGCGGGAGGCCGCGGAACTGGCGCAGGCGGAGCGCTTGTGCGAGGAGTTTGTCGAGCGCAAGGTGGGCGGCGTTTTTTTCGCTCCACTGGAACTTTCGCGGCAACAGGCGGAGGTGAATCGCCGGATCGGCGAAACGTTCCGGCAGGCGGGCATCCCGCTCGTGCTGGTGGATCGCGACATGGAGCGTTTCCCGCACCGCGGCGCTTTCGATGTGGTGGGGATGGACAACGTGGCCGCCGGCCATCTGGCGGCCACGCATCTGCTGAAACTGGGGTGCCGGCGCGTGATGTTTTTCACGAAGCCGATGTCGGCTGCGACGGTGGCGGCGCGGATCGCGGGCGTGCGGGAGGCGCTGGCCGGAGCCGGGCTGGAATGGGATGCGGGGAGCGTGATCGAGGGCGATCCGGCCGATGCGGTGTTTGTGAAAAGCTGCCTGCTGAAGCGCAAGCCGGAGGCGTGCATCTGCGCCAACGACCGGACGGCGGCGGAGCTGTTGCAGACCTTGTTGCGGGCGGGCTTTCGGGTGCCGCACGATCTGCGGGTGACGGGTTTCGACGACGTGCGTTACGCCACGCTGATGGCCGTGCCGCTGACGACGGTGCACCAGCCGTGCGACGAGATTGCGGCGGTGGCGTTTGACGCGATGCTGCGCCGCCTCGCCGATCCGCTGGCACCGGTGTGCAATTTTCTCGTTGCGCCGCGGCTGGTGGTGCGCGAATCGTGCGGCACGTATTTGCCGAGATGATACTTCAACGTGCGGAAAACGTCGGACACCAAGGGAGCATCTGCCAATAAATCTCCGCATCTGCCGGACAGGCTTCTCAGACGGATGTTCCTCCCGAAGAGCAGAGGAGGGGAGAGGGAAAAGGAGGAGGGATTACAGAGGGGGAGAGCGACCAGAGCGGGGGTTTTTGAGGCGGCAGAGAGGGGATTTTT
>JAISAX010000126.1 GCA_031266495.1 Opitutaceae bacterium | reverse complement strand
CGGATCGCCTTGCGAATCTCGACACCCGGGCCGTGCACGTTGACCCGCGAAATGCGGACATCCTCATCGCCGCGATGTCGGGGAGCGGCATCGTTGAAAAAAACCTCGCCACCGTTTACCGGAGCACGGATGGCGGCGACACCTGGACACCACGCAACGAAGACCTCCCCGCAAACGAACCCTTCTTCAACGAAAACTTCTGGCTCTACCGCGGCGCCGAAATCACCGCCGACGCCTCCGGCGCGCTGTTCGCCGTCAACAACGCGAAGAAAAAAATCCACCACCGCCCCCCTAGCGAAAATTCGCGCTGGAAAAGCGTCGCATTACCCCCCCCTCCCCTCCCCCCCCCTGCTCCGCGCTACCTCATCGCGGCGGCGGACACCGCCCGCGTTGGCCGATTTTACGTCGCGTTCGCCGGACAATCGCTCTGGCGGACGGACAATGTCGGCGCGTCGTGGACGCAACTATACAATGGCAACATTGTCAGTTTCGCGCTCGACCGCACCCGCGCCAACCAACTCGCGCTCACCTCACATGAAGGCATCCTTGTCTCCGCCGATGCCGGCGCGACCTGGCGCAACCTCGATGCCGCCAACGCCCTCCCGTACCGTCCCGCCAACCACGTCCTCCCGCTCGGCGACCGCGTCCTCGCCGCCACCTCCGCCAACGGAGTCTTCTGGAAAAAAATCAACAACAACCAAAACAACCGTACCATTCCCCGATGAAAACCAACATGCCAACAATAATAACAAAACATGCGAAACCCGCATTACTATCAATCGCCGCCGCGCTTGTTATAAACACAATCGCCGCCGCATCCACAACCGAAACGATTTTCGCTTTCGGCTCGAACAATTATCATGCCAGCGGCCAGACATGGCTCGTCAATCAACGTGCATGGACGCGAACAGGCGACGCCACAAACGGCTGGGATTATACAGTCGCCTTCAATCCGGACACCGCGCTTTCGCCAACAACAGCGCGCTACACGGGACCGGCTTTTTATGGCGGCTTTCAGCTCCACGCCGCCGGCACAAACCTGCAAGCCTATTCAGACGGCTCCAGTATTCAGCGGGTTATGGTGGATACAGAAAAAATGGTTCTTGGCGGCATAACCTACGAATACCCCTATTTGCAAACCGCAGCCTATAGTGGCTCCTACACTGGCACAACAAGCGGCGCCGGCGTCTGGCTGTTCAAACAAAACAGTTTTGATTCAAATTTCGCGGCAGGCACAAATTTCACGATTGACGGTTTGAGTGCGATAACCGTGCGCCACAACAGCGGCGAAGTTGACACAAAATGGCGTTATGTCGTGCAAATCGACGATATTTATTACGTTTCACAAACCGTTTACAATGCCGGAACCAACGGGAAAACCGTCACCGCGAAAATCAGCACGACGGACACCGTTTTCAGATATACGGAAAACAGTGTCACGGGCACGGCGCTGGCGAACCTGAAATGGGCCGTGTATGATCCGGGGACCAGTTTTATGCCAACGTCTGCAAGCAGCGCGTATTCGACAATGGCGCTGGAAAATGTGAGCGCTGTCGGCGTATGTTTTTATGATCCGGGCAGCACTGTTCAATACAGTGGAGTGGATTTCTCGTTCGGTTTGTTAAGTCTGGAAATAACCGGCCACACAACCTCGTTGCAAATACCGGAAACGTCGAATATCGCGATGTTACTGGCAACGGCATCCGCGCTCATTGGCTGCGCCCGCATAACACGCCGGAAACACACCCCGAAACAGCCAACATAACTTTTCCCATGAACACAACAACAACACACAATCCGGATATTCCCGAAACGCGCGTCAGGATAATCGAAAAAGCGGCGTTCACACTCATTGAATTATTGGCCGTCATAACAATTATAGGGATTCTGGCGGCGATAATCATTCCCGTCGTCGGGAAAGTCCGCGAAAACGCGAAGCGCGTCAAAGTCCTGGGCAATTTGCGAAGTTGTTATACCATGCATCAACTCTACGCGAATGACAACAAGGACACGATTATCCCGGCAAACGACAATGTGCTGCGGCAAGAAAGCGGATTGAGTGTCTTTTCGTGGTGCGAATCGCTGTATCATTACGGTTATGTGGATGGCTCGATTCCGTTAAAATCGTGGGAAACAGCGGCATCATCCGCGTATCGCTGCCTGCAAATCCCCGGCGCCAAGGTTTTTAATAATCCGTCAACAACCGAATGTTATGCGAAAAAAGGCATAACACTGGCACAGATACCGACGTTTATGCGCAACGGAATGATCGGCCCCGACGCCAACCGCGCAACCGCCGGACGCGCCGCAAAATTCGTCAACCTCGCCTCGCCAAGCCGCACCTTCCTGATAACCGACGGCTGCAACCAGGGCGGCACCTCGCGCTGGATATTTAATCATATCACGACCAATGCCACTTATCTCGATCCGTTGCCCGGTTTCCAGGGCGAAAAACGTTTCGTGACATTCGCCGACGGACATACGACGTTGATGCCCCAGGCCGAAGTAAAATCACTCTGGCAAAACGACACGATTTTCAAAAATGGACAATGATCCGTACCAATGACAATCCGTTCCATTATATGAAAACCCGTTTTTTTATCGCATTATTGGCAACCGTTTTTTTTGCATTTGGCGCCTTTGCCGATAGCGACGGCGGCGGCGGTGTGCAAAAAAAATTCTACACGGTATCCAAAGACGAAAGCGGACGCTGGTGGTTCGTCGCGCCGGATGGCTCGCGCTTCATATCAAAAGGCGTTACGAGCGTGAATTTCACCTCCTATGTCATCCGCGACACAAACCGTTCCGACTACGGCGAGGCCGCCATCAAAAAACACAAAACGAAAACCGCATGGCGCGAATCCGTGGCGCGGGTGTTGCTGGAAAACAATTTCAACACGCTCGGCGGCTGGTCGGAATTTGACGTCCTCGACACCGCGTCCGCCCGGGACGCCGCCCGCGCCGGTCGCCCGCTCGCATGGACGCATTCGCTCGGACTCGGCTCAAAATTCATCGCCCGCACCGCCGGGAAATTTGACGCACCGCAACTCGCCGCCGCGTGGCGCGCGAACGCCGCATTTCCCGATGTTTTTGAACCGGAATTCGCCGCCGCCGCTCTCGCCGCCGCGCAAAAAGAATGCGCAGCCCGCGCCGATGACCCGCGTGTGCTCGGCTGGTTCAGCGACAACGAGCTGCGCTGGGGGCCGGACTGGCGCAACAAGGACGAACTGCTCGTCAGTTTCATCAACGCGCCGCGCCCCGCCGCCGGGCGCGCCGCCGCGCTGGCTCTGTTGAAAAAGCGGCACGAAAAAATCGGGAACTTCAACCGCGTCTGGAAAACGGATCTCGCGTCGTGGGATGCGCTCGCCGACGCCGCGCCCGGCGCCATCGCGACCCCGTTCCCGCGCAAATCCGTTTATATGCAAAACGCCGACGTCGAGCGCGAACTCAATAGTGGCGACCCGCTTCGAGCGCGGTTTTTTGCCGACTGCGACGCGTTTCTGGCGGACGCCGCCGAACTGTATTTTCGTGCCGTGAGCGCGGCCATTCACGCCGCCGCGCCGCGCCAGTTGAACCTCGGGTGCCGCTTCGCCTATGTGCCCTATCCGCCGGTCCTGGAGGCCGCCGCCCGGCACAGCGACGTCCTTTCGCTGAATTGTTATACACACGATCCGCGCCAGCCGCTTGCGCGTTATGCGGAATTCGGACGCCCGTTGCTCATCGGCGAATTTTCATTTCGCGGCGATGACGCCGGCCTGCCCAACACGAAGGGCGCCGGTCCGCGCGTAAAGACGCAACGCGAGCGTGGCGAGGCGTTCGCGAAATATGTGCGCGCCGCGATGTCGAACGCCAACATCGTCGGGTATCATTGGTTTCAATACGCCGACCAGCCTCTTGAGGGACGCGCCCCCGATGGCGAAAATTCCAATTACGGCCTGGTGAACGGGCGTGACGAATCTTACGTCGAATTCCTGCGGCACGCCCGCGCCGCCAACGCGCAGGCCGACGCCACGCACACCGGCGGGCAAGTCTCCCGCCCCTCCCCCCCCCCCTTCTCGCACTTCCCCGTCCCTCCTCCCGCTCCTCCTTCACCCGGATTGTGGCCTTTGGCGACAGCCTGAGTGACGGTGGCAATGATCCCTCGGCGCCCTGCACCGGCGGCGTTGCCTGGCCCCGCCAGACGTGGGTGCAACAACTCGCCAATTACCTCGGCGACACCACCTTCAGGCCCTCCCGCGCAGGTGGGTCCAACTACGCCTGGGCTGGCGCCGAAACAGACGACGTGCGCCGCCAGGTTGACTGGTACCTGTCGCGCGCCACGCCGGCAACCGGCGCGCTCCTCGTAACCATCGGGGGCGGCGGCAATGATCTCGTCAACAAAGCCACCTCCATCGCCAGCGCCTCCCGCTTCCGGCGCACCGGCTGGACGGATGACCACGGCAGCCAGCTCGACGCCGTCGCCACCGTTGCGGCAAAAAATCTGGCGGCGCAAATCCGTCGCCTCGCCACCGCCGGGGCCACGGATTTTCTCTGGGTAAATCGTCCCGCGGTGGGCATGATCCCGCTGGCGCAAAACACCGGCGATGCCAGAATCATCAACGCGCTCAACGCCGCTTCCCGGGTTTTCAACACACAGATGGACTCCTCCATCGCCGCGATTCGGCGCGATTTGCCCGGCGTCAATATCATGACACTGGATTTGTATTCTGTTTTGGAACACGTCATGAGCGCGCCCTCGGCCTGTCGCTTCACGAACGTCACCGGTTCCGCGACTGCCGCGGGCCGGACATCCAGTCCGGACGGTTATATTTTCTGGGACGACATGCACCCGACGGCGCATATGCACAATGTGATCGCGCAGGCAGCCCTTTCGCAGCTCCGGATCACGCCGGGTCGGCTCCCATGAGGGTCAGGCATCCGGGGCGGGAGGCCCGGTCACAACCGCAATTCATCCTTCCTGCGTCTTCAGGGGAGAGCGTCGGGTTTGCGTTCGAGTTGCTCCGCCAGCGAGACGGTGCCCTTGCCCTCGGGGCGGCGTTTGATGATTTTCTGGAAAAACATGTTGTTGGGCACCTGGATCAGCCGCCCGTCCTCGTCCTGCAACGTCGCGTAGATGAAGTTGAGGTTGATCACTTTCCCGCGCACGCCGGCGGGGTCGGTGAACTCGATCTCGTCGCCCACTTCGAAGGTCCGCGACATGAGGATGACCATCGTGCAGGAGACGTTGCTGAGCACGCTCCACACCGCCACGAATCCGATGGCGATCATGGCCAGCACCGTGGACAGGAGCGTCCAGATGTCGCCGGGGTTGAAGCCGAGCACGCTCATGACAATCACGAGCGCCACCACGATGACCGCCACCTGCCCCGCGCGCCGCAACGGCTGGAGGAAAATCGGCGACGTGCGGGTCGCCACGAGCGAGGACAGGTGCCGCAGCACAAAGTTGGCGACGAGGCCGAGCGCCGCGATCAGCAACAGCGCCGGCCAGACGGCCAGGATTTTTTGCCAGGTGGATGTGAGCCAGAAAAGGAAATCGCCTTGCATGCGGCCAACTCCGGAAAGGGAGTCGGCGCAGGCAAGCTCTTTTCCCGCTACGCCCGCGCCTGGCCGTGCCACCTCTCCGGCCTCCGGCTGTGTTCAACCTGGATTTGGGTTGAAACCGCTAAAGGACGCTAAAAGCCGCTAAAGGAGAACCGGCGGATAATGTGAATCAGGAGAGCGGGACCTTCACCAGCCGGGTGAAGACATCGTCGGGTCATCCGGCCTGACCCTGTCCTGGTTTAGCGTCCGTTAGCGTCCTTTAGCGGTTCCCTCTGCTGCGGTTTTCAGGCTCAACCGCGCGACCGCGCCTGCAACACGTGAAAGTTCGCCATCGAAATGCCGCTGAGCATCGCGCCGACGATGCCGAGAAACCCCTGATCGGTGCCGGCCAGGTAAACGTTTTCCAGGGCGGTGCGACCGTCGCGGAGTTTTTGCGGCGAACCGTAGATCGCGCCCTGCGCGTGGCCGGTGTAGCGCACGATCGTGAGCGGCGTGAACATGTCGGTGGCGACGGTGGCCGCGGCCAGTACGTCCACGCCGGGCGTGGCGGGGGGAAAAAAAAGGGGGGGGGGAGGGGCGACGGCGTGGGCTCCGGAGCCTGCTGCCGCCCGGGGTGTCTGCCGCGGCGGCGGGAGGAAGCGCAGGGCGCTGGCTTGCATGGCGGCAAACCACGCGCGTTTCGCCTCGCGGTAGGCGGCTCCCTGGCGACCGGCGGGATCGGCGGCGGCGAGCGCGGCCCAACGCTCGTGGCTGGCGAGGCAGGTGCAGCGCAACCAGCCGTCGGCGAGCTGACGCGGCGCGCCGGTCGCGGGGTCGGCGCCGAAGTCGAAATTGTTGGGGAAGCAGATGACGCCGCTGCGCGTATCCACGAGGTCCGCCGGACGTTCGTAGGCGAAGCGGTTGCCGTCGTTGAAAAACACGATGGTGTCGTCCCCCCAGCCGAACGCAGCCGGCTGGCGGTCGAACACGGTGATGGTCTCGCAGTAGCTGAGCCGGCCGGGCGGATGCGAGGGCTTCGCCACGGCGTCGGCCATTTGAGATTCCGGATTTGAAATTTCAGATTCGGGACCTGAGGCCCCACCGGCGACGAGGGCTTCCGTCTCGGGCGCGCCGATCGTGCTGATGACGTGCGTGGCGATGACTTCCTCGCCATTGTCGAGCACGAGCGCGGCGGCGCGGCCGGCGCGGGCCACGATCCGGCGGACGCCGCACTTCATCCGGCGTTCGCCGCCGGCGGCGCGGTATTTTTCCAGCAACACGCGCAGGATCACGCGCACGCCGTCGAACGGCCGGGCAAATCCTTCGAGAAAGAGCGCCTTGAACATGATCACGAACTGGCCGAACTCCATGTCGCGCTCCTGCGCGCTGCCGTAGTACATGACCGGACAAAACAGCATGTCCTCCAGCAACGGGTCGGTGATGTGGCGGCGCACGACGGCGCGGGCCAACTCGGGCCGGGCGCCGAGCGAGACGTCGTCGTACGTTTTCACGGCGGCGGTGAGCCGGCGGAAGCCGTCGATCTGCGCCGGGAAGGCGCGGGCGACCTCACTCTCGAAGACGGCAAAATCGTTGGTGAACGCGAGCGAGATTTGCCCGCCGTGCGGGGCGGCGGGGGGGGGCGGCCCCCCCGGGGGGGGCGGGGGGGGGGGGGGGGGGGGGGGGGGGGGGGGGGGGGGGGGGGGGGG
>JAISAX010000013.1 GCA_031266495.1 Opitutaceae bacterium | reverse complement strand
ACGCCAAGCCCCTACCCTCCGCCTGCATACCAACCGTCCTCCATTCTTAATTCTTAATTTTTCCTCCCCCCCCCCTCCACTGACCATGCGAACCGCCTCACTGACACTGCCATTCCTCGCCCTTGTATCCGCTCTCGCCTTCGCCCTTCCCGCCTTGGCCAAGCCGCCCACGCTTCCCGCTCCCGATCCCGATCGTATCGCGCAGCTCACTACAAAAATCATTTCTGGACCAGTACATTTTTCTCCGCCGTTTTCCGATCGCGCCTTCTGGAGCCTCGACCGCTGGACGGATACCACCCGCGTCCCGCCCGCCACCGCGCAGTCCGCGACCGCGCTTCTCTCCAGGGCCGATGAATGCGCCGCGCAACCCGTGCCCGAACTGACGGAGGAACTTTACAACCAGTTTGAACGCACCGGTCAGCGGACCGGTTTTGAAAAACCCTTTGCCGCCCGCATCGAACGCCTCGGCGCGTTCCTCTACGCGGAAGGCCTGCGCGACGACGGACGCCTCCTCCCCGTGATCGAACGCGAACTCGCCGCCCTCCTCGACGAACCCGCATGGTCCGTCCCCGCGCACGCCCACGGACGCAAGACCTGGGACGCCGCCCGTGACAACGTCGAACTCGCCGCCACCGCCCGCGCCTGGAGCATTGCCACCGCCGATTATCTCCTCGGCGACCGGCTCGCCTCCGCCACCCGCGCCCGCATCCGTACAAAAGTGCGCGACCGCGTCATCACCCCCGTTCTCGCCCGCCTCCGCCCCGACGGCAAAATGCCCTTCGGCTGGATGACCGGTGGCAACAACTGGAATGCCATTTGCAACGCCGGCGTCCTCGGCTCCGTCCTCGCGCTTTCGGACGACCCCCGCGAACGCGTCACCTTCATCGCGGCCTTTGAAAACTCCACCCGCTTCTTTCTCGCCGGCTACACCGACGACGGATTTTGCCAGGAAGGACTCGGCTACTGGTCGTATGGCTTTGGACACTACGTGCTGGGCGCGGAGCTGATTCGCATCGCCACTGGCGGAGCCACCGACCTGCTTGCCACACCCAAGGCCGCGCGCATCGCCGCATTCTCCCAACGCCAGGAAATCACCGGCGGCATTTACGCCGCGTTCGGCGATTCCGGCATCGAACAAAAAACGCCGCGCCTGCTCCGCGATTTTGCCGCGCAACGCTACCGGCTCGCCGGCGAAAGCGGAAACACCGCCGCCGCAGGTGCTGCGGGAGGTGCTGCGTCCTTTCTGCACCCGCACCCGCTCGGCGCGCACCTTTACAAAACGCCCTTCGACCTCGCGCTGTCCCTCCCCCTCCCCCCCCCCGCCGCCTCTCTTCCCGCCTCTCTTCCCGGACCCGTTGCGACGCCCTTGCCCTTGCGCGACTGGTTTCCCGATGGCGGCGCCTTGGTCGTGCGCAACGCTCCCGCCGCCACCGGCCTTGCCGCCGCGTTCAAGGGCGGGCACAACGGGCAGCCCCACAACCACAACGATCTCGGCTCCTGGACGCTCGTGCACAACAACAACCTCGCTCTCGCCGACCTCGGCATGGAGCGTTACACCAAAGACTCGTTTGGACCCAAACGCTACACGGCCGGCCTCATGAATTCGTCCGGTCATCCCGTGCCCCGTGTCGCCGGCAAGCTCCAGCGCACCGGCTCCGATGCGCGCGCCGCCACCTTGCGTAGCGAATTTTCAGATACGAGCGACCTTTGGGAAATCGATCTCACCAGCGCCTACGCTCCCGACGTTCCCGAACTCGAGCGCATCACCCGCACGTTTGTCTTCACTCGCTCCGGCGCCCGGACTCCCGGTGGCGTTCTGGAGATTATTGACCGCGCCAGGTTCGCCACCCCGCAAACCTTCGGCTCCGCGATTATTCTCCGGCCTCGTCAAAAATACCACGTGTCCGCCGCCGATGCCGCTGCCGCCGGTTCGGCGAAAGCCGTCACTCTGCGCGTTTACCACGGGGACCAGTCGGTGCGGGTCGTTCTCGACACCGATGCGGATACGGGCCTCGTTCAAACAGAGGAGCCTGTTTACGGTATCGACTCCAGCCGTCCCCCGGTGGGAATCCGTCTCGGGTTTGACCTTCGCCAGCCCGTGGTCGAGGCGGCCATTCGTGCACGCATCACGCCGTAAGGGTCCGTCACGGATATTGTGTGGTCGCCGTGTTGAAATCCAGACGGACGCGGAGCGGGCCGTGTGCCAGATAGACGATGCCGCTGTCCCACGCGGAACGTATGTACGGACTTTCGTAAAGCGGATAATCAAGATCGACCGCCTTGCCATCGACCTCGCGTGTACCGTTCGAGTCGATACTGATCAGTCCGGCGCGTTTTGATTCGTAGGTGAGTCGCATGGTTTCGCGGTCGAAACGGACAGGGTTGGCAAGAATTTCTCTCCGGAACGCATCAAAAGTCCCGACGTCTTCGGGCAAACCGGTTTCGAGGATGGATGCCTTGCGCGAACCCTTGCTCACCAATTCGACGTTTTTCCATTCGCCCGTTTTGGTCCATTCGTATCCGTCGGACAGGTACAGCGCAACAAAAACACCACCTTGACGCGCAAATATCCATGGCGATGCCTCGACGATTTCGGCAAAAGCGGCTCGCGGGAAAAAGGCGTGTACAAACTGGTATTTCTGGCCGGCGGGAATATCGAAAACGGCGAGGTGCGCGGTTCGATGCTGGAAGGTGCTTGTGCAACGGCAACGATGCATGCCTCTCCAATAACTGTGCATCGGAGAAATTCCCGGATGATGCGTAAAAATGTGCGTGGCCGTTCCAACCGGAATCGTAAACGACCATTCGACCTGCTGGTGTCCCGCGTAGGAAGCGCCGTCGCCAGGCGTGTCCGCGGGATATGCATCCTGATATTGGATACTGCCCAACAGGTAGCGCCCCGGATGATACAAGGTTTGTTTGCGAATGCTGCCGGACAGCGGACGCACGGGCAAAGGATCTTCCATGTTGTGGAGGTGCTTGCGTTCGCGGCTTTCGTACGGCGCGGGACGCTCGAGCATGATTCGCGAAACAATTTCAAGGGGTCGAAATGTGGAAAAAAGCGATTCATTGCCTCGATCCCAGTAGTTGGTTCCTTGCAAACGCAACAGGCGTTCGCGTCCCTCTTGCGGCTCGGGATCGGCGATCCCGAAATAGAGATACTGGAGGTCGTTGGTGTCCTTCATCGCGGGCCTGCCGTGGGAGGCTGCGCGGTCGAGCACGAGGGGTTCGTAAACGCGGGCGCGCGCTCCGCCGTAGAGTCCGCTGATGGTATCGACCGCCATGTCGGCGAGCATAAGATTTGCCATCATTCCGGACAGGCGGACGAGTTCTTCGTCACGCGAAAAATCGTGCAGCGCGAGGATGAGATTGAAGGAGAGAAACAGGTAGGAGTTGGAATCAAATTCGCCCCATCCCTGGCGCGCCCGGTAACGGATGAATTGCTTGAGGCGGAGCGCGTCTTCGCGGGCCAGTTCGGCGCCGGTTTTTCCGTAAACATCAAAAAAGGTGCCGGGCAATTCCTGCGTCATCAGGAAACGGCAGACCCAAAAAACGAGATAGTGATTTTCGCTCCGACTTTCGCGATTGGGTTCAAAACTGTAGGTCCTGAAAACGTGACGGATGGCCTCGCGAGTGGATTCTTCGAGCAGCGGAGAATCGCGCAGGGCGAGATAAGCGCGCGCCAGTTCGATGCCGGTGAATCCTGAATCGATGACCGCGTTGCTGCGTCCGCGAGGTTTTCCGATTTGTGCGCAAATGGTGCGCAGTTCCTGGTTCGCCGCCGGAGCGTGGAGGCCGAGTCGCAGGAGCGTGACGGCGCGGGCTCCGAAGACGTTGTCGTTGCTGGTGGGCGGCGGAGGGGTGGCGCCGCGTCGAAGTCCGCCGGGCGCAAGTCCGATGGCCGCTTCGACGAGCCGGTCGCGCCGCATGTCGAACGTTGTTTTTGCACGCGTTTCGCTGGCGATGGAATCCGCGTCGGCAAAAAGAGACGGGACGCAAGCGAGCAGCGTCAACAGAAATGTAGTTGTTTTCATGATATTAAAGATCAGGGCGTTTTTTTGTTTTTTACATCGAGGAGTGCGCGGATTTCCCGCGCTTTTTTTTCGGTGAGCGAACATTTCCACGTGAAAAAGACGGCGAGCAACGCGGAGGCGGCGGGAACAAGCGCGGAGAGGATGCGGAGCGTGAAAATCGAACCGGGTGTCTGTGCCGAAGCCTGCGTGTCGATACCGGTCCAGGTGAGCACGAGTCCGGAGAGAAAAAACGACAGCGAGCTGCTCGTCTTGAACGTCCAACTGTAAATCGCGGTGTACATGCCTTCGCGGCGCAGGCCGGTTTGCAATTCGTCGAGGTCGGTGGCCTCGGCAACCATCACGAACAACAACAACCAGACGGTGAGGTTTCCGAGCGAGAGCAGCGGCGCGAGCACGAGTTGAAGCCACGGATATTGCGGCGAGAAAAGAAACCATGAACACAGCGAACCGACGACCACCACGCTTTGTCCGAGAATGACGACGTGGCGTTTGCCCAGGCGATTTCCCAGCCATGTGACGAGAGCCACGCCAAACATGCTGGCGAAGCCAGCGATGGTGCCGCTGTAGGCGAGGTAATCCGCCGCGCGTTCGCGATGGCCGGGGAAAAGGTAAAAAATGTTCAGGTAGGTTTTCGCGCTTCCAAAAACAGAGGTGCCGACGATGACAAAAAAAATGGCGGCGAGGATGTAACGAAAGGGTGTATTCGCGAAACAGGTTTTGAGCGCGGACAGGATGGCTATTTTTTCCTGTTTGTGCGCCTCCGTTTTTTCCCGGCAGCCGAGCGCGGGAATCAGTCCGAAGCACATCATCGCGACGCCGAAAATAATCGACGTGGGGACAATGCCGTCGAGTTCGCGTTGCGGGCTTGGCAGGCTGGAATCGCCGATCACGAGGCTGAGTTTGTAGGCCCACGGCAATGACATGTAGGCGACCATTGCAAAAAAGGTGCGCGTGCCCGCCAGTCGTGTGCGTTCTTTCGCGTCGTAACTCACCTCGAAGCCCAACGCGCTGTAAGGCACGGAAAACAGGGTGTAGCAGGTGTAATACACGAGCACCATGAGGAGGATGTAACCGGTGGAGAGCGCGGGGCTGGCATGGGGCGGCGGGGTCCACAAAAACACGAATGCGAGGCCGGTGGCCAGTGAGCCGAAAAAGATGTAGGGGCGGCGGCGTCCGAAGCGTGAGCGGGTGTTGTCCGAGATGTTGCCCATGATCACGTCGGTGAAAGCGTCGTAGAGGCGGGGCAGCGCCATGACCAGTCCGATGACCGCCGGGTCCAGCCCCATGGCGACGACATAGACTGGCGTCCACAGGTAGGAAATGAGGTTGGACATCAGCGTGTCGGCGGCTCCGCCCGCTCCGAAATAAAGACGCTGTCCTGGCATTGTCATGAATGTTGGATACGGTGAAGAGGGAAAGACGGAAAAACGGAAGACAGGAATTCAGGGATTCGGGGATTCGGGGATTCGGGAAAGGCTGCTTTGGCGTCGGGCTGGCGGGATGTTTTTGTTAACGGAATTGGAAAAAGTTTTTGTTTTGGAAATCGGGATCATTTTTGGCGAGCTGGCTGACGTGTCCGTCATACCAAAGGATGTTGGCGCGCGTGTTATTGGCGTGGGCGCAGGTGCCGGGCGCGATGAGCTTGCAGTAGCTCGCGCTGCCGACGGTGTTGCCCTCGATGAACCACTCGGAGAGGAGTATGGTGCGCGAGGGATTGTCCATGTCGCCGATCGAAATGCCGGGCCAGTTGTCGTGTGTCCAGAGCGGGTCGTTCATGGAGTAACTGCGCGGGTACAGGTTTTCGGGACGCCGGGCTTCGTCGAGCGGACAATGGAGGATGCTGGCCGTGGCGTTCGTGTAGCCGAGCAGCGTGTCGAATGAACGCCAGTTTCCCGTCGAGTTTTCGCAAGTGGGCGGAGCGCGGTCGCGGTTTTCGGACATGTAGTTGAAAAAGGCGACACCGAGGTCTTTCAGGTTTCCGAGGCAACGTGTTTCACGTGCTTTCTTCCGCATGACGCCGAGCGTCGGAATAATGACCGCCGCCAGAATTCCGGTGATGGCAATGACCGCGAGCAGTTCGATGAGCGTGAATCCATGTTTGTGTATCGGTGTTCT
>JAISAX010000004.1 GCA_031266495.1 Opitutaceae bacterium | reverse complement strand
CGGCCGGGTGCCCCCCCCGGACCGGTTCGGATCACATCAGCTCAGCTACAAAACACTCTCCCGCTAACTTCCGCCCATCATTCTACATTCTACATTTTTCATTCGGCCTCCCCCCCCCCCCCCCCTTCCATGCGACACCCGACAATTTTATTCGCCGCCCTGCTTGCGGCCACGCTCACCACGCACGCCGACGGCGTCCGGCTGCCCGGGATCGATCCGGCGCGCACAGCCGAAATTTCCAAATGGCTTCCCGCCTCCCCCGTCTGTTTCACCCCGCCCTTCGCCGACCGCGCCTGGTGGGATGCCATCGCCCGCGCCCACCCCGTCCCCACCGGCGAACTTCTCGCCGCCGCCGACAAACAAGCGCAACTCCCCACGCCCGGACTCGACGAAACCCTCTTCAACATTTACAGGGAAACCGGAGACCGCAAAGCCTACGAAACCCCTTACATGGCGCGCACCAAACGCCTCGGCCAGTTTCTCTTTGCCGAAGGACTGCGCAACGACGGCAAACTGCTTCCCGCCATCGAATGCGAAATCGCCGCCATGCTGGACGAACCCACCTGGGCAATCCCCACCCATGCCGGCAGGCGCGCAGACTGGCGCGCCGCCTACGACCTCGTGGAACTCGGCGCCGTCAATCGCGCCGCCAATCTCTCCCTCGTCCATTACCTTCTCGGACAGAAACTTCCCGATTCGATGCGCGCCGGGATCCGCAAGGAAATCCACGCGCGCGTCTTCGCTCCCTACCTTGAACGTATCCGGACATCCGGCACACCTGGCCCTGAATACTGGTGGATGATGACCAACAACAACTGGAACGCCGTGTGTCATGGCGGCATCCTCATGACTTCCCTCCTCCTCGGCCCAAGCCCCGCGGACATCGGCGACGACCGGGCGACCTTCGCCGCCGCGTTCGAGGCCTGCACTCCCGCCTTCATCGCCGGTTTCGGGGATGACGGTTTTTGCCATGAAGGCATTGGATATTGGTATTATGGATACGGAAATTACATCCTCGCCTCCGAACTGACCCGCCTCGCCACCGGCGGGCGCATCGACTTCCTCGACGCTCCCAAACAACAGCGTATCGCGACATTCGATACCCGCTGGGAAATCGCAGCCGGCATTTACCCGCCCTTTGGCGACGCGTTTGTCAGGGCACGCGCCCCCGCCTGGATGCACGACTTCGCCACCCTCCGCTACAAACTCCCCTATGGCATCCGCGGCCCCGGTGTCGGTCCGGACATGATACATCCTGTCGGCATCGGTTCCAACCTGTGCATCACCCCCTTCGATCTCTCGCTGCCTCGCCCCGCCGGTCCCGTCCCGCCACCGGAGCCTGGCCTGCGCGACTGGTTTCCGGACGGCGGCGCTTTGGTCGCGCGACGCGCCAATCCTGTCGTTGGCCTGGCCGCCGCATTCAAGGGCGGCCATAACAACCAGCCTCACAACCACAACGATCTCGGCTCCTTCGTCATCGTTTGCGACGGCGAATCCGTCCTCTCCGACCTCGGGGTCGATGCCTATGTGAAGGATACATTCAGTTCCAGGCGCTACACCAGCCAGGTAATGAACTCCTTCGGACATCCCGTTCCCCTCGTCGCCGGCAAACTCCAGCGCACCGGCTCCGCCGCGCTCGCCAAAACCGTCCGCACTGAATTTTCCGATACACGCGACCTTTGGGAGATCGACATCACCTCCGCCTATGCGCCCGATGTTCCCGCGCTCGAAAAACTCACCCGCACCTTTGTTTACACCCGTTCCGCCGATGACGCCCCGCAAGGACGCGTCGAGATTATCGACCATGTAAAATTTCGCGAAAACCAGCCTCACCCCTTTGGCACGGCGCTGGTATTCGCTCCCGGGCAAACCTGGTCCGGGTTTCCCGCTGGTATTCGCGTTCGTTCAGCTTCCGGAGGCGCATCGGTGGATGTTTCCTGGCACGCGCAAGCCGACAACCACGACATCCGCCTGACGCAGCATGAAGATCCCGTGACCGGAATCGCCCCTGCGCAAGGGAGCAAGGGCACTCGCCTCGGCCTCGACCTGCCCGCGCCGGTGACCGGAGCGACACTTCGTATCACCATTCTCCCGACGCGCTGATGATTGACTGATGGTACGCGTGCCCGAGCCGTCCGCGTGGGCGGCGATTGCGGGAATGGTCTTGCTGGCGTGGACCGCCGCCCTGCGCCGCCGCAGCCGTTTCCCCGCTGGCGCGGGGCGACAGGTAGCGACGGGTTAGGTAGCGACAGGGACGATGCGGGCGCGTCCTACACCCCCCCCCCCCCCGCCCCTGCGCGGCGCGGATCGGATCACTGGTCCGCCCTGGCGCGCGCTCCGACTGTGCTGGCGGGGCAGGTGTTTTCCAGACGATACCGGCGCGGCGTGGTTTTGAAAAACGCCCGGAAACGCTCATAAAAATGCCCCATGTTTTCGAATCCGGCCTCGTAGGCGATGTCGAGGATGTCGCGGCTGGTCGTGGTGAGCAGCCGCGCCACGTGGTCCAGGCGCGCCCTGCCCACCAGCTCCGTGGGCGTGATGCCGAGGTGACGCCTGATCTCGCGCGAAACATGCTCGTGGCTGCGCCCCGCCAGGCGGATGAAGGCGGACGTGCCATCATTAAAATGCGGATACAGCCGGATCTGTTCGCAGGCGGTGGCCAGCCACTCCGGCAAGGAGGAGGCCGGGCGTTTTTTATCCCGGTTTTCGAGCAGCGCGATCACGCCGGCCAGAAACGTATCCGCCGTGAAGGCGTCGCGGCTGCCCGCTTGCAAATCGTGGGACATCACGCGCAGGCGCTCCATTTCGTCGGTCGAAAGCAGGTGCGCGCGGTCCCCGAACCGGGGCCGGTCAAAATAGTTTCCGGCCAACCCTGCCCCGCGCTCCCGAACCCTCCGCCAACAATCACGGGAGAACGCGAAATTCACAAAACACACCTTTCCGCCCCTCGCCCCTCCCCCCCCCCCCTCCCGCTTGCGGGCGGATGAAAACGCGTGCGCATCCTCCGCGCGCACAAGCACCAGCAGACCGGGACGCAATTCGCGGCGCGTCCCGTTCACCCACTCCACGCCCTCCCCGGACTCCACCCAGAACAATTCGTGAAAACGGTGCGAATGCACCTCGCCCCTGTCTTCGTCGGGATTCACGTAAGTCCACCGGGCGAAGGTGCAGACCTCGCCGGGGGGCAGTGAACTGATGTCCAGAAATCGCATCAAACCACCGTAGTTTTTTGTCATTCTCCGGCAAGAAAATCACCCGCGCCCCTGTTATCCTGCGTCCCGTTTGCCTGCAAACACACCTGCAAACGCACGCACGCAAACACACGCACAACCACACAAACAAACACACACACACCAATCCTGACCATGAGCACTTGCACACGTAAATTTCGCGTAGGCCTTGTTGGCGGCGGCGGCATCGCCCAGGGCGTTCACATCCCTGGCTGGAAATCCATCCCCGAAGCCGAGATCGTCGCGGTCGCCGACGTCCACGAACCCGCTGCGCGCAAAGCCGCCGAACTCTCCGGCGCCGCGCACGTTTTCACCGATTACAAAGACCTCATAAAGCTCGACCTCGACGCGGTTGACATCTGCACGCCCAACCGCCTGCACACGCCCGTCGCGCTCGCCGCCCTGGCCAGCGGCAAACACGTCCTCTGCGAAAAACCCCTGGCCACCACCACCGACGAAATCCGCCAGATGGGCGCCCTCGCCGACCAGGCCGGACTCGTCCTCATGACCGGGCAACACCAACGCTACCGCGCCGAGACCCGCGCCCTCCGCCAGTGGTCCGCCGCCGGCCACCTCGGCGACGTTTACCACGCGCGCGTCCACGCCATGCGCCGCGCCCTGCTGCCCCCGCGTCCCGGATTCATCGACCACGCGCTCTCCGGCGGCGGCCCTTGCATGGACATCGGCGTCCACGCGCTCGACGCCGCCCTCTGGATCATGGGCTTCCCCCGGCCCGTGCGCGTCACCGGCGCCACCAAAGTCAACTTCGCCAAAGGCACCGCCATCCCCGGCAAGTGGGGCGAATGGGACCGCCAACTGTACTCCGTCGAGGACTTCGCCGCCGGCTTCGTGCACTTCGACAACGGAGCCACCCTCACCCTCGAATCCGCCTGGCTCGGCCACCAGAACGAAGACGAGGACTTCAGTTTCCAGCTCTTCGGGACCAGGGCCGGCGTCAAGTGGCCCTCCGGCGAAATCGCCGGCGTCCAGGACGGCGTGTTCGTTGACGGGAAACTCGCCTTCCCCGTCCGTACCGAGAAACCGCATACGGACGAGATTGCCGCCTTTCACCGCGCCGTCCTGCAAGGCGGCCCCTCGCCCGTGCCCTGGACCGAGACCGTATCCGTCATTGCCATACTGGAGGCCGTCTATGCCTCGCAGCGCGAAGGCCGCGAAATCGTCCTCAAGTAACCGCACTCCGGGGAAGTTCCGGAAATCCGTTTTTGAACAGAAGGAAACAAAGGGAACGAAGGTAAAAACAAAGAATCCCCTGAACAAAAAGTTGTTTCGTTCCGGAAGGTTAAGGAAGAACGAACAGCGAGCATCCTCTGTTGTTCTTCGATCCCTTCGTTGCCTTCTGTTCAATTTTCAGAACCTCCCTCAAAAAAAGACGGCTCGACCGTAAAACCCGTACGCCACCCACCACAACATCCACCCGCCACAACACCCACACCACATGCCACGCATCGCATTTTTATCCACCGCCCACATTCACACCCGGGGATTTATCGACAACATCCTGAAAGCCGGAGACGGCCGCCAGGTCGCCGCCATCTGGGACGACGTGCCGGCACGCGGCCAACGCTACGCCGCCGAGGCCCGCGCCCCGTTTGAGGCCGACCTCGACACGCTCCTCGCCGATCCGTCGATTGACGGCTACATCGTGTGCGCGGAAAACACCCGCCACCTCCCCCTCCTCCGCAAAGTCCTGCCCGCGGGCCGCCCCGTGTTTTGCGAAAAACCCCTTGTCACCACCACCGCCGATCTCGCCGAAGTGCAAACCCTGCTCCGGGCGCACCCGGCCACGCTCTTTTGCGGTTACTTCCAGCCTTTCGACGCGGACATGCTGGCGGTGACGCAACTCCTGCGCGACCACGCCTTCGGACGCATCACGCGCATCCGTTACCGCAACGCCCATCACGCCGCCTACGGGCGCTGGTTCGACAACCCCGACCTCGCCTGGTTTCACAACCCCGCGCTCAGCGGCGGCGGCGCGTTCATGGACATGGGCACGCACGCCCTCCACCTCGTGCGCACCCTCTTCGGTCCCGCGACCGAGGTGTGGGCAACGATTGAAAACCACTCCGCCTGTTATCCGGACTGCGACGACTGCGGCATCGCGCACCTGCGTTTTGCCAACGGCATCTTTGGCACCATCGAGGCCGCATGGACGCAAACAGGCGGCCTTGGCGGGCTGGAAATCACCGGTTCGGAGCAATCGCTCTGGAACACACCGGCGGGTTACGTCCTCGGTGCGCCGGGCAAACCTGCCGTGCCGCTCATACCCGCGTCCGGCGGCGGCAAGCCTACTCGTGTTGACCGGCTTGTTGCCGTCATCCGGGGCGAGATCCCGGCGGATGAACTCAAGCGGGATTTTGATGCCTGCGCCGATGCCGTCAGTCTGATGGCGGCCGCCTATGCCTCGGCCCGGAGCGGCCATTGGACGCCAGTACGGTAACGGCCAGTACTGTGAGAGACCGATGGGTGAGAGACCGATGGGGTCAGGCCGGAATGGCACTTAGTTAGCGCGGAACCGAAAATTAAGGATTTGATTTCGAGCATGATGCAGAATCGAGGTTCAACAGAAAACGGTCTTATCCAAGCGCCATTCCGGCTTGACCCCTTCGGATTTCCCCCCTGTTCGGGCACTGAACCTGCTTTGCTCAATTCGTCCGGAAAACAAAATACCGGACAGAGGACACCAAGGGTAAACGCCCTCCGCTAAATACACCAAGATCGACTCCTGTTTGCGACAAGGTACGTCCCCCCGCGCCAGACACCGTCGATGACGCGGGCAGGTCAAAATCCGCAGAAATCGAGGCCGACGTCCAGCCGGCGACAACCCGGCCACGAAGACCTTCGAACAGGTAAACGTGCTGGCCGCGTGCTTCGTCTCCGAGAATCGCCACGAAACGGGCATCACCGAGGATATGCTGGTGCGTGGCAATCAGTGACTGGACAGGGAGGGGGCGGTCATTGAAGCCCCATAGCATACGGAAATCCTTATGCAAGGGATGCGATTTATTGTAGCCATTATATAGGTACAGACGTTTGAAGCCAAGGGCACGACGCGCTAAAATGCCTTTTAGCTCGGTTTCTGCGTTGGGAATGCCGGGGCGTCCGTCGGGAATCCAGCCGGTGGAGGTTTCCGAATCCCATAAATCCACGATACGCCCATGTTTTTTCATGGCGTTGATTACGGGAATGATCATGCCGGTAAAGGCGGCTGTGCCTCGGTTTGCCGTATTGACGAGTGAATAACAGTGCATCGATATTGCGTCACAATAATGGGTGAGTCCGAGTTCGATCGATTTGAGGAGGAAATCCTGCCCGCTGCTGGTGACCGCACCGGCTACGATGGTGATGTCCGGATCGATTTGTCGGATCTCCTCTGCCGCAGATTTGACGAGGTTTACGTAGATCTCCTCTCGGGACTGGTCGGGAAATGCATCGGGATTTATACGCATGAAACTGCTGTGATCAGGCTCATTCCATATTTCCCATGAATGCACTTGGGTTTTGTAGCGATGGACCATGACGCGGATATAATTACGCCACACGGTGTCATTGGTCGTCGGGTAAACTCCCCAGCTTTTAGGCCAAGGGGATTTGGACTCCAGCTCTTTTGCGGGGGCAGAGCTGGCATAGCGAGCCGTGCCATCAAGCAAGCCGAGTGTGGATAATCCAGCCTGGACAGGGGCGGCGGTCAGGTCATCGGCAAAGGTCCAGACGCCTTCCTCCGGCTCCACTGCCCACCATTTGGTGTGCAGGGGCGGGTGGGTTCGCACCGATTGAATGCCGAGTAAAAATCCTTCGCGGAGGGTGGAGAGTCCATCGGGACGTAATTTAAATCCGGATTTTCCGGGGCGATCGTTCCGCGCCCAATATTGCAAATGATGACCCAGGACCCAGTTCTTGTTTTCCGGTGGCGGCGTTTCAGCGGGGAGGATGACGATTTCGCCAGGCAGCATCCGGATTTTGTCTTCGGAATTGGTGCCAATGTGCAATTGAGTGTCGAACCATCCAGTGGGTAGAGTGATATTACGGATACGGAATCCATTGGTGCCATCTTCGAGTGGACCTGTTATGCTCGAATCCTGGCGCACGATATTGCCAGCCCAATCGAGAATATTGACAGTAATCGATGTGCCATTGGTGATTCCCGTGATTCGCACCAGCATATCAACGGGACGGTCCGCACGTAGTCGGCGTTTCAATTCACCGTTGACCTCAAAGCGGACGTGTGCCGCCGGCGTCGGGGTAACGAAAAATGAGGGCGAGGTCTGGTCGCGCTCGATCATGCTTACTTGCCGCAGTACACCGGTGCCGACAATACGGACAAAGGCAGATTTACTTTTGGGTAAAACACCCCCCTCAAGCGGAGTTTCCAGCGTGACTACATCCTGCCAGCGGAGGATGTCACCGGTTGCCACAACGGCTTGCGATGACAATCGGAGCGAACGGACCAAATGGGTGTTCTCTCCGTTGTCCGCATAAATTTCCATGCGCGCTTCAGTGCCGGACTTGCCGAGCACCGATATGTCATAATGCTTTCCAATGCGCAAAGAGATGACCGTATCCGAAGTTGCGACGCCTCCACTATCAAGTTTGAGGGCAGGCGGCGAACCACTGATTTGTGCTGATTCATTCACGTGCCAGCCACCTTTGCCCAAGAGAAAAGAATGGTTTAAAATGAGTTCTCCTCTGGCAGGAATCGGATCGTGCGGAATCAGAAATTCATTCCGCTTCTCAAGAACAAGTGAGTGAATGTTTATTGTGCCTACACCAGTGGTGACGAGATAAACGCCATACTCACCGTGATTGGTAGAGATGAGACTCTTGAATTGTGTGTCTGCATCGAACGTCCCGTTGGCTGGAATAATGGATTCTTCGCTTAATGCATTATATGGGGCTGCATTTTTTCGAACCTGGAATGAAACCTTTTCGATTTGACCAATATAAGAGGCATCCAGTGTGAATCGGTAAATGGAGCCTTTTTCAAGAGCGGGCAGTGGTGTGAAGACTTGGGTAAATCCTTTGGTCTTGATGCTGACATGCCCCTCTTTTCCATGATCGAATAATCCGGAGGGGGAATCCGCCCATGCTCCGTTATCTTGCCACACACCGGGAAGAGGTAATATGCGATTTTTATCATGGCCGTTCAGGATAGGGAGGTTGGCAAAGAGGCAAGCGGAGAACAGCAGCCAAAGCGAGGTGACATGAACACAGGAGTTACTTATCAGGCGGAGAAACAGGATCATAGGGAGAGAGGAAAACTGTCGGTTCGGAAAGGGGCCGCAGGCAGACCGGATTCATCGTAAAGGTTGATGGTGGGATTATTGGCCCATGCGTAGCGAACAGCGACCGGATGGGGCACTTCAGGAGACCAGACAATGACGCTTGTATCATCAATCTTCGCTTTGGCCCATTTCCATGTCCGGTCCTCGCCACAGATGATAAAACCCTCCAACTGGCTGTCCGGGGAATTACGAACCAGTGGATGGGTGGTGCCGCCCGACCGATAAATCGTGGGCAGGGTATGGGCGGCGAGACGCGGATTGCCCTTGAAAAAAATTCGCACTCGCCCGTCCTCTATCCGCATTGAGTCGTAGCGGGGACTCTCATGCGGAACAGGAATCTTATATGTATTGGAAAGGGCGATGCGAGCAAGGCGTTCACCGGGATCCTTTTTATTTGGTGGATGGATGTTGTCGGCTTCGCCTGTATCGATCAAAACGGCTCGTCCGGTATTGGAGAGTTTGAGGCCTTGGTCCTGGGCTTCTCGCATTTCGGCCAATCCACTGGGTATAATGTCAGGAGTTTTTTCTTTATAATCGGGAAGTTGGCAGAAGTAGAAAGGGAGCTCGTGGTTGTTCCAGGTGCGGCGCCAATCATCAATGAGGATGGGGAATGAGCGGCGGTAGCGTATTGCCCCCCCCAAGTTGTTTTCGCCTTGATACCAGATGAAACCACGGATTGCCATTTGAGATATGGGGTAGATCATTGCGTTGTAGAGGGCTGTGGGAGCGTCGCAGCCCCGCCATTTTTTGGTTTTGATGGCAATGGCTTCAGCGACTCGTTCAAGTTGGGCCTCGCAATAACGGCTGAGTTCGGGATCAGCGGCGCGGCCTTCTTTGCTGAGCCATGCTTCAACAGGAGTGCCGTTGCAGGAGGCGTTGATGATGCCCATGGGGACAGAGTATTTTTTCTGGATACCGGAGGCAAAGTAGTAGGCGACGGCTGAAAAATTTAGTGAGGTATCCGGTTTACCCGTTACCCAGCAGCCTTCACATTCTTCGAGTGGAGTGTCAGATTCGCGCGGTGGGACGCGGAATTCCCGGATTTGCGGGATGTCGGGATCGGCTGTGGCTTCAGCGTCTTTTTTCCCGGTCAAGGCTCCCTTTAGGGGAAAGGCCATGTTGGATTGACCGGAGGCGAGCCAAACTTCTCCGACGATAACGTCGGAGATGACCAGGCGGTTTTCTCCTTCAATAATCAACTCGAACGGACCGGAAGCAGAATGCGTGAGGTCGAGTGTTACTTGCCAGCGACCATCTGATTTGGCGATGCATTGCTTTTGAATGTTACCGAGCGTAACCCTGACTGATTCATTTGGATTGGCAGTACCCCAAATTGCAGTTTGCGGTCCTTTTTGAAGAACAAGATGATCACTCAAAAGAGCGGGTAACCGCACAGACGCCGATCCGGATTGTCCAACTATCGAAAAACCAATCGCGATCACAGTGATGGAGAAAAGGCGTCTGGTCATGTGTAGGGCGATACTTGTGGCAGATGAGAGAGGAGGAGGAGGAGGAGGAAACTCCCGGGTTGTACCCGAAAATCAGAGTATAGGGTTGGTTATTCCCCCCCCCCCTCCCTGAATCGGGATCATTTCAGGTAGTGGTGAAATACGGGAAAACAGAATAGTCAATTAACGGGAGGCTCCGAACCATTTTTTCAGGCCCAATACCATGAACATCAGCAGGCCCAAAGCGGTTGCGGCCGATTTGGGTTCCGGTATACTGATGCTGGTGCTGGTAACTGTAACATCACTGATTCTGAAATTGGCAGTCATATCCGCCGTTCCATCCCGTTGCGAGAATATGATTTCATTGACCGTCGCAAAAGCGGGATCGGTGGTGGAGAGTGACAATTTGTTTTTTCCGTCAAGAAGCGCTGTCACGACAAAGGAGTCCCCCTCTTTTGAAAGCGTGAGCGAGAGCGTGTGCAGTCCTGTCCCATATGGACTGTAGGTAATTGTCTCGCCCCTTATGTTCGGCGTCTCGGTGGAACCGTAAAAGGCTCCACTACTCCCCGATGATTCATCCCTCAATATTTGCATCTGTCCGCGTTGGATGATCAGGAATGTCCCATAATCATCAGTAACTGATGCTGGAGTTCCGGCATTGTTGAATAATCCGATTTTAAATCCGCATTTGGCACTGTCGTCTCCGGCCAGATCCCGAAATTTAAGGGTAAGGGAAATGGTCGTCGTATCATTGGCGGTCCCTGGGGAGGAGAAGGCTCTCCAAATGTAGCCTGCGGCAGAGCTGTACTCAAGGGCTTTCCCTGACGGGAAAGCGTCGTCTGCTACAATTGTTTTGTTGGTTGCGCTGCTGACGAGCCATCCAGCCTCTGCCACTGTGGAGGCTGTGGCAAATGTATCGGAAAGCAACGTCGCTGCGTTGATATTGATCGTAACCGAGGCCAGAAGGGCCGCAGTTGCCAGACGGCAAGGAATTTTGATTAGTGTCATGATGTTGTTTTTGGTTGATGGCGGGAAATATTGTTTTTTCACATGATGCTTATTGAGGCGGCCACCACGGGGGGCTACCAGGGAATGGGGCTGACTTGGTTTCTCCTTGTTTGATGCATTCGACATGCCCGTCCATGAAGAGCATGTTGCAACGTCCCGAGTGACGGAAATCGAGGAATCCCTCTTTTTCATTCCAATCGCCGATCCGCCACCAACTGGCACCGTCCGCGTTTGTGATGGAGTCAGCGATGAAGTAATAGCGAGAGGGTATGTCCACGGCGGAAAACCGGTGCCCTACGCGGTTGGTTCCGCTTTCCGTGTTAGGTACGACATCCCCTTTGGCTGAATTGCTAAAAAAGTTTTTTCCGTAACTGGATTTGTTGGTAGATTTGGCGAATTGCTCCGATGCCGGGCACCGGAATGGTGGCACCGGGAAAAAATTGCCTGAATTGAGCGTGGCGCTGTCCGGGAACGTGACATTGACATAGGGGGCAAGCTTGTCGGCCCATCTGGTATCCTTTTCCGTATAATAGTTGGCGTAAAGGATTTCATCTTTATTATCCGATGTGTAAAGTGTGGCGGCCACCCCCAACTGGCGGAGGTTGGAGGCGCATTGAGTGGTGCGCGCCGACTCTCGCACGCGTCCGGCCACCGGAATGAGGATCCCCGCCAATATTCCGATGATGGCGATGACGGTGAGCAATTCGATCAGCGTGAAGGCGCGCCAAGGGGGCGACTTGAAGCGCCGTGGCAGCGTCCGGTTGAAAACCGGAAATCCCTCGTGCAGTCCGGCCAGTGTATTGGTTTTAACAGGACGACAAAGTCGTCCTGTTACCGGGACCGGGACCGGGGTATTGCCCCGGTCCCGGCGGCTGCGATACCGTCTGCGAAGTCGGGTGTGGCGGGCGAATGGGGGAATGCATGTAGCCGACAGAAACCGGAAAATACCGCATGGCAATTACGGTGAAACTAAACATGTTTAGTTTCCGGACCTTGAACCAGACCTGAAACCAGACGCAGACCCTCCCGCAGGGGCGCACTTTTACTGTTTTGTGCGCCCGCTGAGTGTCCTCCCCTCCCCCCCCCCCCTCCTCCAGCCGATCAGCCCAGCGACGCTTTACTGTCGATCCGTCGCAGCGGCAGGAATGCCGCCGCTCCGGCTTCGCGTAACTTCAGGGTTATAACTGATGTTACGCGGTGCCTCCCGTAGGGGCTGCGCTTGCGAAGCCCTCGCCAGCCGGACGGAATTGGCGTATCTCTACTTGTGAAAGCTTCTTGTGGACTTCGCAAGCGAAGCCCCTACGAGAGGCACCGCGTAACATCAGGTTATAATATGATGTTACTCATGCCGAAGGTTGGGGCTTCGCTTGCTTCGGGAAGCAACCAGAGGTTGTAGAGCCGGCTGTTGCCTCTGGCCGCGGTGATCGTGAGCAAATCGTTTTCGTGCAACGTCACCGGCTCGCTCATGACAACAACCTCCTGTTCCACCCAACCTTTGCCACGGCTCAACTCGCGCGCCGGCCAGGCTGGCCAGACACGTGACTCGACAGGATTTTCGTTGAGGCTGATGTCGTAACGAAAACCGCCTCCCCTGACGGCAAGCACAATGCGCGCACGCCGCCGCGACGCGCCGGCGGGAAGAGCGCTGGCGGGAATCTTCCATGCGATGGCTTCGCCGCCGCCGAGATGCACCTGGGTCGGGAGCATTTTTGCAGGACGCACCACCGCTTGGTCCAACCACAGCGGCACAAGGCCCGGTATCATTTCGCGGATGGAAGCCGGAATGGCAGCCGGCGCGACAGTTGGCGCGGCTGGCGGCGACAACCGTCCTGAACCGGAAACGGGACGTGGCGCGGCTGGCTCGGGAAGCGCAATGCCTTCGGTGATTTTTGCGCGAAGGGTATCCGGAGATTTTTCGTAAACCGCATAAACAGGGGCTTCGCCCAACGGAACGTTGACGGCGGCAGGCGCGGCCCCGGACGCAGGCGCGAGCGCGACGGACGGAAGCGGGAGTTCGTTGCCCCAAAGATCGAAGAGCGCCGCGGGACGTTCATTCAAGACGAGGCTGACGGGAACGGTTCGTCCGGGTTCAAAATAGGTGGCGCGCGGCGGCCTCCCCGGATTCGGAGCTGCGGCAACCGGTTTCTGGTCCGCAATCCCGGCGATGCCCGCCACGGGCGCGCTCTCGATCTGGCCGAGTTTGCGTTCGTCCCTCGTGCCCATGCGCAACGTCTCTTTTTCCACGCGCCAGAAGGCGACAACGTGGCGTCCGTCCGCGCGGCGAAACTCGTGCGCCTGCACATCCTCGTGCCACGCGTGGCTGCGGACAAAATCCGCGTCGCCAAGCAAACGGCTGTACCAGCCGACCGCCGGAGCGGGCATGAACGGGGACGCGTCGGCTGTATTCGTCGCCATAAGACGGTGGTGGATAAACATGCGGTCCACGCCGTACACTGGCGAGAGGATGAGAAAGCGCGCGAAAAAGGCGGTGGCGCGTCGCGGATCGAGCGGACGGAAACTCCAGCCACTCGTCCAGTCGGGCCAGTGACCGGGCAGGGCTTCGGCGGCGATCTGGTCCTGGCGGACGGGCACGCCGGCGATCTCGAGATCAAGCCCGGAATGGTAACCGATTTCCGTGTTCCAGACGGGTTTTTTCACGCCGGTTTCCGCCATGATCCGGCGCACGGTCCCGACGCGATGGGCGTAGCTTTTCTCGCTGTTGAAATGGTAGCCGATCTCGGGCGGGAAAGGCGTCGTGTAGGTGTGGATGGAAATGATGTCGCAGAAGTCGCCGCCACCGAGTTCGAGGAAACGTTTGAGGAAGGGGAAAAAATGTCCCGTGCCGGAGGGCGCGAGTATTTTGGCCGCGGGGTCAACGGACTTGACCGCGGCGTGGGCGGCGCGGACGAGTTCAAGGTAACTTTCGACGGGGCCGTGGAAAAAAAATCCGCGAGGGCCGAGCCTGTTTCCGTTGGGTTCGTTCCAGATCTCGTAGTGCGTGACGCGGCCCTTGTAACGCGCCGCCACGCGGCGGCAGTATTCCGCCCAGCCGGCGATGTCCTTGGGTGGCGAATACGCGCCTTTGCCGCGATAGGTGCCGCGTTCGGGTTCGGTGGCGGCCCACTCGGGCGTCATGCCCAGCACGACGAGCGGCGGGGCCAGGCCGGCTTCTTCGCTGCGTTGCACGGCGGCGTCGAGCATGGTCCAGTCCCAGCGATCGGGCGTGGTCTGGATGCCCGACCAGTGCATGGCGCGTCCGCCAAAATCCCAGAACCGGACCCACTTGTTGCCGCCAAGCGCCCAGGGCGCGCCGTGTGTGCCAACGCGATTGGCGTTGCCCATTTCGGCGGCGCGGGGCGCGGCGGTGATGCCGTAGCCGATGGTCGCCGGCGCGCCAACGGGTGCGGCATCGGGTTCCGGCGTGGCGAGCGCGAGGCGCGCCGTGAAGTAGCCGTACCGGTCCGCGGGCAGGGCGATGTCCATTTGCCGTTGTTCTCCGGACACGAGCGTCACGGGAATGCGTTGCGGGGCGGCGGCGGGCTGATCCTGCCAGTCGGCGACGGCTATTTCCAGAATGCCGGAGCGGTTGTCCGTAGCGCTGTTTCCGATACGGACGGAGAGGCGGGCCTCGGGCGAATTGCGCGGCCAGAGGTATCCGCCGAGATAATCGCCGCCAATATCGCGGAGGGTGTTTTTCAGCGCGGCGTCACCGGGCAGCGGGGCGCCGGGACGGGAATCGACCTGAAAATAAAGTCCGTCTGCCGGAAGCGGGTCGATGGTGAGGGAAACGATCCGGTGCGGCGGGTGAGCGGCGGCGGTTGCGGCGGCAGCGGTCGCTGGAGCGACGGGGGGAGGGGGGGGGAGGGGCTTGGCTTGCAGGGCGAAATCAACGATCGGGGCGAGGCGGCCTTGCCAGTGTCCGATGACGCGGAGGTCGGACGGTTCCGGCGTGGCACGTTTCGGGTTTTTGATCTTGCCGATGCGCGCTTCAACGCGGTCGCCGCGCCGGACGAACGCGAGGGCAACATCACCGGCTCCCGCCATTCCTCCCGCCATTCCGGGCAGGGCGACCCAGTCGCCGGTTTCCACAACGTTATCGTCGCCCTGTCCGCGAAGGACAAGGCGCGCGCGGGACGCGGACGCCTCGTATTCGATTCTTAATTGCCAGTCGCCGGCGTCGAGCAATGCGAAGCCCAACGGCGCGGCTTGCGAACCGGCTTCGATGCGTACCTGTGCCACAAAGTCACCGAAGGCCGGTCGCGGCTTCATGGAACGAAGCGGGTAAAACCGGTACCGCAGCGTGGTGCGTCCGCGGGAGGCGGGAGTGCTCGCGTCGTCGATGCCGGGAGAGAGCAACAGGCGTTTCGCATCCGGCAGGACGCTGGCATTGCCGGGACGCCCTTCGGTGAGCGTCCAGGTTTGTGGCGAGAGGGCTTCCGCAAACGTCTCGCGCCGGTTTTCGGGGACGGCGTGCAACAGGGGTTGCGACGGGGTGGCGATGGCGGCGGCGGCAATGGCGGCGATGGCGATTGTCCGCAAAAATGTCGTTTTTAATGGATACATGGGTAATTCAGCCACCGGATACATTGCGGCGGAGCACGATGAACACCAACGCGCCGAACACCGCCAGCAGCAGGGCCGCGCGCGCGGGTTCAGGGACTTGTTGCGTGGCGCGCAAGGTCAGCGTCAGGTCTTGGTCAACCAGTGAAACGCCACGAAATTTGACCGTGCTTCCACGAATGGCGAAGGCGAGTTGCTCGTTTTCGGCCAGCACGATTCCCGTCAGGCTTTCCGGGAGCGTCCCCGCAGCCTGATCGAACACGGTAAAAACCCCCACCGAACCGACGTTCCCCGTTGTTGTATTGAACAGGACGGATACGTCTCCGCTGGCGCTGATTTTGGCAATCACGATGTACAGGTTTCCGGGAGACGCCGTGTTCTCCAACTGCCAGGAAAGTTTTCCTCCGATGTCATAAACGCCGCCCTCCGCGGAAAGTTCCGTGTAGGTGGCGATTGCCCAGGAAGGTCTGAGTCCGGATGGAGGGTTAGGGTTGTCCGGTGTATCCGTACTGGCCTGATCCCAGGAGGTCTTGATTCTTTCGGGAAGAGCCTGAACACGGGAATACCCGCCATACGTGTTAAAATTGAACAAGGTGCCGTTGTAATTCACAGGGGACCACGTCGTGGGTGAGGTGAGCGTGGTGATGTCGGTCCTGGTTGTCCCGCCTTCACCATTATCGCTGACGGAAACGCCGGCCTGGTAGTAATAACTCCAGACAGCGCCGGTCGGGTTTGAGGCGGTGCCGTGTGTGTTTTTGCCGTTTGTTTTCACGACGTTGTCAGCGGTCCAGCTTGAATAACGGGAGACGTCAGTCCCGGTGGCTTGTGCGCGGGCGGCGGTTGCGCCCGACCCAAGCGCGAATCCGGCGAACGCGAATCCGGCGAGTGCGAGCGCGAGTTCGCGACTGTTGTGGTGGCGTATGGTGGTGGCGGTGGTGGTGTTCATGTTCATGATCGTATTCATGGATTGGTTACAGGTGTTTGGACGGAGATGTTCGGATGGCGACGCGCGTCGCCGGGGGGGGGGGGGGGGGGGGGCGAAGGGGTGTTGGTTAAACTTTTTTTTAAACGGGGGGGGTAACCCGGTTTTTTACCAACAGA
>JAISAX010000731.1 GCA_031266495.1 Opitutaceae bacterium | reverse complement strand
ACGGGCGCCGGCTGGCAGCCCTACATCCTGCCGCACTACCCCTCGACCCTCGTGCCCTTCACATGGGAAACGCAAAACCCCGGCCAGGGACGCCGCAGCCTGCGCATCGACTCCGCGTTCGGCCTCAGCTCGTTCCCCGTCGCGGCGAAACCGGAAACGCCGATGATCTTCTCCTTCCTCGCGAGAGCGGAACACCCGGGCGACACCCTTGGCATCGCCTGGGGAACAGTGGGACCAGGACCGCAAGCCTGGGCAACCATCCGGCCCGGCGGCGCATGGACGCGCCACAAAGTCGCCGTCACGGCCATGAAAGGCGCGGACAACATCATCTTCTTTCTCACCAACGAAAATCCGCCCGAAGCCGGCCACGCCATCTTCATTGACGCCCTTTGCCTGACCCCCGGCGAGGCCAGAAACGCCGCCGCCGCGGAGTACCACACCCCGCCGTATTCGCTCGGCCTGTCAACGCAATCGCCGGACAACTGTTTCCTGTCGGCGCAACCGGTTCCGGTAACCGCCACCCTTGAGTTCCTCCAAAAAACCGACACCGGAAACAACGCCGGAAACAACACCGGAACCGACGCCGGACGCGCGCGAACGGAAGGCTGGACCTGGATCGTGAGCGAAGTCGCCCCGCGCGAACGCGAACTCTTCCGCAAGCCCGTTGTATGGAACGACGGATACGCCACCTCTCCCGCCATTTCTTCCGCCCCCGTCCCCGCTGTCGCGCAGGAGGACAAGAACATCCTGCGCGCCCACTGCGAAGTGCCGCCCGGCCAGGGAATTTATCGCGTGGTGATTGTCCCGCCGTCCATTACGTCAACCGCCGCGCCCGCGTCCCTCCCCGCGCCCGCGTCCGCGTCCGCGCCCATGCCTGCGCCGACACACGAACTGCTCGTTGTCCAGGCCGGTTTTGAAGGACTCCCGGAAATCTCCGCCGATCCGGAAAAGGCATTTCTCGGCATCCACGCCGCCAACGACTGGACGCTGCTGCGCGGCACGCGCCAGCACTACGTGAACCTGCAACCGGGCGAAGACCACCGGCTGGCGCGCCTCCACCATTTCGGCGCCCGCTGGCTGCGCCTCCACGGCGGACGCCCCGACCTCACCAAACTCAACGCCGTGTTGCCCGACGGACCTGACGCCCCGGTGCTCTACCGCGAAGACATCGCCCGCTGGAAAAACGTCGGCTTCAACATCCTCGGCCTCCTCGAAGTGGAGTGGAAAAAAAAGCACAACGGAGAACCCTGGTTCCCGGCCCACGCCTCCAGGGGCGGCGCATGGATGAGTACCCTGCTCCCCGACGACCTGTCCGTCTGGGAACACTACACGCGAACCGTGGTCCGCGGCTACGCCGGCCTGATCTCGGACTGGGAAGTTTACAACGAACCCAACGGCCAGATGTCCGTTGACGATTACCTCCCCATGCTCGCCGCGGCAAACCGCGTCGCCAAAGAAACCGACCCGAAGGCGCGCGTGATGGGCATCTGCTCCACATCGGACCACGGCGCCGATTTCTCCACCTTCCTGCGGCAGGCGCTGGAACGCGGCGCCGGCGCGCACCTCGACATCGTCTCCTTTCACCCCTACGCGCGTTCGCCGGAACGCGAAGGCTCGCAAATGCTGCGCCAGGTCAACGAACAGGCGAGCCTGCACACCGAAGGAAAACCCGTCTGGATAACCGAAGTGGGGCGCATGACCTCCGCGGCCTACCGCAGCCACGCCTCGCGGATGGACCCGGCCAAGGCGCTCCCCTCCATCGAAGGCGCGGGCTGGGTGGCCCGTTACATGATCGAAGCCCGCCGCGCGGGCGTGGCCCGTTACTTCTCCTACAGCACCGCGCAACCCCTGTTCGCGTGGCAACCCTGGGAGTGGTGCCCGCTTTTTGAATACGACGGGACGCCCGCGCCCATGTTCCTTGTCGCCGGCACGGCGGCGCGGCTGCTCGGCGGCGCCCGTTTCATCGGCGAGGCCGGCGCGGGTGGCGACGCCTCCGGGGCCGTCCGCGCATACGTGTTCGAGCGCGACGAACCGGTGGCAATGCGTTTCGCCGCAATCTGGGTTCCGGACGAGACGGCGCACGGACGTTACGAGGTAACATTTGCCCCGTCCGGCGCCTCCTCCCTCTCCTCCCGCCCCTCCCCCCCCCCCCTCCTGCGGCGACGCGGGATGGCGTGGGCCGTCTCTGTCCGCCGGACCAGCCTGTCGGGATCTCGCAACTACCGGTTTACATGACATGGCCGCGGCAAACACCGTTCACGGAAATCGCCGCCGCGCTGAAGTCGGCGGACTGGACCAGCCAGGGGCGCGCCACGCTCGCGACGCGTATCATACCGAGCGATACCAGGCGCCCCGCCTCGCTGGTCGTGCAAGCCATCAACACAACCCGCGAAGCCCGCGCATTCACATGGCAACCCGGCGACGACAACAGCACCGGCTCCGGCAATGGCGCTGGCGGCGACGCGATGACGACGCCGGTAACCGCGCCCCCCGGCAGCGTGGCGGACCTCGTCCGTCTCCCCTTGCCCGAACGCGGACGCCTGCGTCTTTCGGGAATCGCCGCAATGCTAGGTAATAGCAAACCGGATACCGGCGAGCGTGCCGTTCGCAAGACGATTTCCCTGCGCAACCGCGTGCTGCGGCTGCAAGCGTCCACAAAAAAAGGAATACGCGAGAGCGGCGAACAGATGTTTGGCGCCAGCGACCAGATCGTCTCGGGCGCACGCGACGGCAAACACTTTGAAAAATCCCCGGTGTCGTTCTCGGCGCGTGCGGACGCGGAGGCGCTCACGCTCCGCGTCAACGTGACGAAAACGGAGCGAGGCTGGACCCAGTCCAGGCTCGGCCCCTCGCAATACCTGATGGATTCGGTGGAGCTGTTCCTGCGCACCGACATGGCGTCGGCGGACTGGAGCGACCGGGACTATCAGCGCGGCGACATCAAACTCTCGCTCGCCCAGGAAAGCGGAGGAACGGGACGCAAGCATGTGAGCGTGGACCGGGGGCGCGAGTTCATCGACGCGGGCAAAATCACCTTTTCGTTTCACGACGGAGCCGGAAACATTGCCCAGCCCGGCCAGAAAGGTTTTCGTTGCGAGATTCGCATCCCGTGGGTGGCCCTGAAGCCGGCTCCGGGTAATGGAACCGTGGTGACAGAAGCAGCGACAGGGGGGGGGGGGGAGCCGGGCGGGCTTTGCTGGGGTTCGATCTCGGAATCAACGTGAGTGAATCCGGTGAAACGCGAGCCTTCCAATACATGTGGGCTGGAGGCGCGGACAACTGGGCGCGAACCGATCGCTGGGGGATTTTGCTGCTGACACCATAAGCGATCCCTCTTCGGCTTCCCCCCGCATGGACAAACCATCCGCCTTTCCACGGGACAACGGTCCAGCCACGCGCACGCGCTGGACAGACTTGCTGACCCGTGTTGCCACACCTCCGCTCGAAGCGCTGGCCGCCGGAAAACTCCGCGTCACAATGCCGGTGGAACATGCGCGAGGCGGCGAAGGAACCCGGCTGGTAACCCATCTCGAAGCATTGGGGCGCACCCTTTGCGGACTCGCCCCGTGGCTGGAACTCAAGGACGCGCCCGCGACTGAACGCATCGGGCAGAATCGTCTTCGTGAGCTGGCCCGCGCCGCCATCGCGAGCGCCGTTGATCCCGCCTCGCCCGACCATCTCAATTTCACCGAACACGGACAGCCGCTTGTTGACGCCGCGTTTCTTGCCCACGCGCTCCTTCGCTCGCCCAACGTCCTCTGGCAAGAACTCGACGGCATTGTGCGTGAACGGCTCGCTGCCGCCTTGCGATCCACGCGCGCCATTACCCCCAGCTTTAACAACTGGCTGTTGTTCTCCGCGATGATCGAAACCGCCCTGTTGCGATTTACCGGCGAGGCCGATTTCATGCGCATTGATTACGCCGTTCGCCAGCACGAGCAGTGGTATAAGGGCGATGGCATTTATGGCGACGGGCCGGCGTTTCATTGGGATTTTTACAACAGTTACGTCATTCAGCCGATGCTGGTCGATGTGGTCGGGGAGGTTGCGGCCCGGTCGCGCGTTCAGGCAGTGTGGCGCGAATCTGAAAGGCGTATCAACGCGCGAGCCAGCCGTTATGCCGCAGTGCAGGAACGGCTCATCGGGAGTGATGGCAGTTTCCCGGTGATCGGACGTTCGCTGGCCTATCGTTGCGGAGCGTTCCAGCATCTTGCGCAGATGGCGTTGCAAAAAAAACTCCCCGACGGGCTTCCCGCCGCGCAGGTGCGTTGCGCGCTGACGGCTGTCATCCGGCGCACGTTGGAAGCGCCAGGCACGTTTGATGACGGAGGTTGGTTGCGCATTGGTCTTGCCGGGAGCCAGCCGTCGATTGGCGAATCGTATATCAGCACGGGGAGTTTGTATTTATGCACGACGGCATTTTTGCCGCTCGGTTTGCCGGCCACGGATATTTTCTGGACCGCTTCGGACGAGTTGTGGACCAGTGTTCGAGTCTGGCAGCGCGCCGGGAATATCCAGCCCGATCACGCGTTGCACGAATAATGGTGTTTCAAGGGCTCCGCATGTTTCAGGCCGGTTGAACAAGTCATCGGCGAAGCTCCCCATCCGCTTTACCGGGGTTTTCCGGGATGCCGGCGCTTGCGGAAATGCGCATTAGGGTATTTACCGTTTATCTACCTTCGGAAACATTCGAAACGCCTGGCCTGATTCAGGCGCTCGTGCGCACGATGATTTCTCCACGTATTTGCTCCTCGACGACATCTTCGATCCGCCCGTTGAGCGTGGCGTCGAGGACATCGAAGGCGCGCCGCCCTTGCTGTTCGAGGGGAATCCGATAGGCGGTCAGCGGAATTTCTCCGGAGCTGCCCGTGGTGTTGTCCGCCGTGCTGATGATGCGCAGGTCGCCAGGCACGCGCAGACCTTGCTCCCGGGCGGCACGCAGCAGGCCGATGCCGAGAAAATCCGCACCACACACGACAGCGTCGAGCTTTCCGCGCGTCTGGGCGAGGTAATCACGGGCGATTTCCGTGGGTTCACGTAGTGGATCGTCCATACGTGGATTCATGCGCTGGATAAGCCTGATACAGCTTTTATCCTCGGCCAGTCCGGCCAACTCCAGCGCCTGGCGGTAGCCGAGATAGTGATCGCGCACGCCGATCGTCCACGCATAGTTGGCCAGAAATCCGATGCGACGCGCGCCTTGCCCGATGAGATGGTTGGTCGTGGCGAAACCCGCATGGAGTCCGTCCGACACAATCGACGAGCACCGCGAGCCGGGCAGGTTGCAGAGCAACACGACAGGCAGGCGCGAGGCGAGGATGGCCTGGAGGTAGTGAATCTGGTCGTGCGGTGTAAGAATGACCGGATACAGGACCGCGCCGCGCACGTTGAATTCCGACAGACGGCTGACAATCTCGGCTTCCTTGCGAAAATCCGGTCCGCTGCCCAGCAGCATGACACGCCGCCCGGCTTCGGCGGCGGCTTGCTGAAAGCCGCGCGTGATGCGCCAGATACTCTCATGCTGGTCGCCCGGATAAATAAAACTGTAAGCATTGAGGTCCGGCGCGCCGACAGGGGCGAGACGGTTGGCGACGGTGTTATTGATGACCACTGTGCCGGCACGTGAGCGGCGTTGCACGAGGTTGTCGCGCGTGAGCCTCGCCATCGCCTTGCTGATGGTACCGGTGCCACAACCGAGTTCCTGCGCCAATTCGGGTTCGGTCGGCAAACGCTCGCCAATTTTCCATACCCCGGACACAATCCGGCTTTGAAGCTCTGAATAGATGAAATCGAGTTTCAAGGTGCCGCCACCCGGCGTCGATAAAGGTGAAACCGGTTTGGGATTCGCCGGGTTTTGAACGGCTTCAACGCTGGAAGATGGATCGACGACAGGTTGCATAAGGAGGAGTTGTACCCATTTCAGCGTTTGAATCAAACCCCAAACATCGCTTCTTGAGGGGTTGAATAGGCGATATTTTGCATTTTCCATGTTTCAAACGTTGAAATTGCTTGCATTGCGGTTATCTGGTGTTCTTTCTGGGCCGGTCATTCGATAACCCGCCTCATCACTTACCCGGCATGAAACCGCCCTCCCTTGCCTCTTTTTCCCGGCCAGCCTCTTCCTCTCCGTTGCGGATTTCCGCGTTCACGCTCATCGAGTTGCTCACCGTCATTGCGATTATCGGGATTCTGGCGGCGATCATCATCCCGACCGTCGGCAAGGTCCGCAAAAGCGCCCGCCTCAGCAAAGCCACCGGCAACATCCGTCAACTCCAGGTCGCCAACATGCTCCTCGCCATAGAAAATCGTGGCCAGTACGTGGCTCCAAAACTCACGAACGGCACATGGTGGTACCAACAAACCGGCTACAACCGATGCCTCGGTTATTCCGGATCAGGAACCGACGCCGCAAAACTGAATCCCGTTTACCGGAGCACGGCAGGGGCCTCCCCTGATGTATATCCCGATTTTGGATACAACCGCACAGGCTTGTCCGACCCGGAACTGGCCACCGGTTACAACCAGAGCCGCATTCTCGATCCCGCTCGCCGGATCGCTTTCATGGATGCGCTTTTTACGCTCGTCCGCATTGAAGACAAGGATCTCTACGCCGGCGTGGAGAAGCGCAAAAACGGCCTCAGTTTCGAACCCGCCTGGCGTCACGACGGCAAGGCCCTCGTCGCATTTTGGGATGCCCATGTCCGCCTCGTCTCGCGCACCGAAGCCATCGCAACCGAAAATGTGGATATGTGGTATCCGTCACGATGATACTACCCCCCCCCCCCCCTCCACACACACACACACACGATTTTCTCACTAGTCCAACCAGTCAGAATACAAACAACATCATGAAAACCGCATACAGCATAACGCTCTGCACCGTCCTGTTATCTCTCGTCACGCTGGCCACTCCGCTCGGTGCTGCGACCACGATCTACGAAGACACGTTCACCCGCGCCAACACCAGTGTCAGCGCATCGTCACTCGGCGCGGACTGGAGCGTGACCGGTGATGTGTTCATCAATTCCAATATGGCCGCCGCCCAACCCGACAAAGGTATCGCCATCTATCAGAAAGCGACGCTTTCCGACGAGTTCAGCCTCGCGGTTACCGTGCGCACGCTGGATACCGTCTCGAATCTCTTTTCGGGTGTCCTTTTCAATTACGACGCAGCCACCAAAACCGGCCTGGCGATCCGTATCACCACAGTGAATTCCAGCGCGGGCATCCAGTTGGTCAAATATGTGGATGGAACCGTGACGCTCATTAACCAATCCGCCATCGGCACGACGCTCGCGCAAAACACTCCCTACCGCATCACCGTCAAAACTACGGACACTCCCTTCAAATACAGCTATGCTATCACGACGAGCGGCGATGTCAGTATTACCAGCGGCTTCCTGACCGACACCGGTTCGATGGAAGTCAAGGGCCAGGTTGGCATCTATTTTGGCGGCGGGTATGTGCGCGGAGATAATTTTTCTCTGGAAATCCCGCAGCCACAAGTCCCCGAACCCTCAACCTTTGCCCTGTTCCTCGGCATGCTTTGTGTTGGCTTCGCCGGTTGGCTGAAACTTCGCCGCAGTCGCTGACTCATGCAAATGCGTATCCCCGTCATTCTTTTTCCAACACTGCTTGCCTGTCGGCTCTCCCTGCCCGCAATCGCCGAAACGCCACCCGTCTCGATCCGCATCGACACCGCAAAACCCCTTGGCGAACTGAATCACAAGGTCTTCGGTCAACTCATCCCGGGAGCCGACAATTACGGCATCTTTTCCATACCTCACCATGACTTGGCCGTCATGCATGAAGGCGACGGTATCTGGAATCCCGCGACACGCGCGCCTTACGCTGCCACCTGGTCCATTCTCCGGTCTTACCGGCCCGGCTCGCTCCGCTATCCCGATGGCCTGGGCGTCCATAATCACGACTGGAAAAAAACCATCGGCCCGCTCTCCGAACGCGGCGACTGGAAGTTCGGGCTCGACGAATTCATGTCCATCGCCGAACGACTCGGCGCGGCGCCGCTCATTGTGGTCAGCGAATACATCGGTGCCCCGCAGGATGCCGCCGACTTGGTCGAATACCTCAACCAACCTGCCGAACCGCGTTATCCCTGGGCGATGAAACGCGCCGCCAACGGACGGCCCGCGCCCTGGAACGTGAAATATTTCGAACTCGGCAACGAGTCCTGGGTGGACTGGCGCAAGATCGGCAAGACGCAAGTGCGTCCGCCCAAAGCCGTGGCCGAATACGCCTCTGCACTTGCCCGCGCGATGAAAGCCGTGGACTCCTCCATCCGGTGCGGCATCCCCTATGGCAACGACCGCTGGAACAAGGACGTGCTGCCGCACATCTCGCGCGACATCGATTTTTTCATCGTCCACTCCTATCCGGTGCAATACGGCGGGGGCGACATCGACGGTCCGAACGAAAACCTCCTCCTCGAAGCCATGATGGCCGGCGGCTACAAGGCGGGATTCGACCTCGCCGGACACCACGCCAAGGTGCGCGAATACACCGGCCGCGGCATGCCTGTCATGGTAACCGAATACAACACCGGGCCTACGCAGGAAGTATCCGGTCTCAAGCGCCCCTACCGTTTCACGCTCGCCTCCGCTCTCGGCACCGGCGACTTCATGGGCCGCATGCTCGATCCCGCGCTCAACGTCGAAGCCGCCAGCTACTGGAGCTGGATCAACGGTTTTTTCGGAGCCGTCAGCAGCTATGCGAAAAACCCGTGGTACAGCCTCGAAAAACGCGACTTGCCCGAACTCCGGCCCACGCACCATGTGCTCCAGCTTTGGGGGCAGTATCGCGGCGACCGTCTGCTCGCCACTCGTGTCGATACGCCGCGTCTCGAATTTCCCGGCTTCACCACCACGCGTCCTTTTGCCGGAACCGGACCGGGCGAACCCGAACGCATCGCAAACACCAATATTCTCGACGGCGCGCGGATCTTCAAAAGCTCGACAAAAAATATCCGGATCACCCCTCCGGAGGGCGGCATCATCGATGGAGAATGGATATTCAACTACGACGGATTTGCGCGCAAGGCCGCCTATCCCGATCTCCTTGCCCGTTCCCTGGCCACCTTGCCTGCCGGGCAGCGACCGCCGACCGTGGGCGTGAATTACGAATTCTCTTTTGACGCGTTATGGGAACCCTCCCCCGGTTCATCCGCGCCCAATCTCGGGATGCAGATCGCCGACGCACGTGGCTGGGAAGCCAGCGGATCGGCCTCGGTGATTCGCGGTGTGGAGGCGGCGACGGGCAAGTGGACGCGTTTTTCCGTCATGTATATGCCGCTCGCCGACACCCGGTCCGTGCAGGTGCTCAACCGTATTGAAGCCGGCACCGGGCCCGTCACCGGCACGCTGCGTATCCGCAATCTGCGCGCCGAACCATGGCTCGGAAAAACCTTTCCAGCCCGCCCCGCGCTCACCGCGTATGCGAGCGCGTCTGCCGACGGCAAAAAATTGTTTCTCGTCGTCTTTAACCTGACACTCGACCGGGATTTGCCCGCTGCGCTGACCTGGGATGACGCCGCGTTTCCGGCCGCTGTCGCCACCCGGTCCGAAGTCAACGCGCCCGCCGCCGTATCCGGAAAGGATGCCGTGCGGCGCGTCGCCGACAACGTTCCTCTGCCGCTCGATGCTCCCGGCGCGTTGCGCCATGTCTTTCCCGCCCATTCGGCCACGGGCATCATGATCGAACAAAAACGCTGAACGCGGACGAACGGCAAAACGGTGAGTCGTATTCTCCTCCAGTCTCCCGCATTTGAGGGACCCGATCCGTCCCCGCCGTGGCTGGATCATCCGGGATCCCGGTACAAAACATTTACGTGCGCCCCTGCGAGAGGAATCGCGTAACATCAGGTACTACTTCCGTTTATCCTGCAAAATTTCGTCCTTTTGACGGGCTGTTTCCTGATACCGGAGAAAAACGATGGGGGGGGGGAGGGAGGGGGGAAAGGAGGAATTGGTTGTGTTAGGGCTAACATAAAAAGCAGGTCGTATTTCTACATATGCATGAACAGCGTTTGGGGTATTCCGAATTTATTCCCCCCGAAATGTTCTCCCGCCTTCCTGTAAAAATCCTGTGGTATCCGGCATGTCTGGCGCGTGTGCGTGTGGCCGTCGCCTGCGCCCTGCTCCTGCCTCTGTTCGCCCTGTCCGCAGGAGCGTCGGATTTTTCTTGGATGGACGGCATGAGCGCGGCCTCGTCCGACAGCGTTGCGTCGCCGTTCAGAGGGCGCGACCCCGCTTCGGGGGCACTGTGGGAATGGAAAACCGCCCCCGCAGGCACGACCGGAGGACAGGCGTTCGCCAGCGTGCATCCGCCATGGAAAAAACAGTCGGGCGTGGTGTTCGCGGATTTTCCTGTTTCGTTGCCTGCCGCGCGGACGCTGGCATTTGTCGGCGAGGCCGCGGTGGGGGCAAAGGGAGGCGACGGAGTGGGGATCTCGCTACTCGTAAACAATACGAACACGGACGGCGCGAGCGGCGCGGGAGGCGCGGGAGGGACGTGGCATTTTGTCGGCAATCTTCACGTGGCTCCGGGTGGGGAAACACATGCCATCCATGCCGATCTTTCAAAATGGGTGGGACGCAAGATCATGCTCCGCCTCCTGGTGGATCCGGAAAAGTCCACCTCCGCCGACACCGCCCGCCTCTCGCGCCTGCGCGTGCTCGCCGACGGCAAGGAAATAAGGAGTATCGAAAAACAAGATACAGACGGACGGACGGCGTGGATTTCGTCGTCCGCGCTTTCCGACCTTGAGTTGTGGAAAACGCGCCCGGAAGACGCGTCCATCATGACGCGCCACCTCGAAGGCCGGCAACGGGGCGTCAACCTTTACAGCCGGCAGGACAGTTACCGCCCGATGATCGGCGCGCACGTTTATCTGACGCCGGAGGCGCTCCGCTATGTCCCCTTTCTGAACGACCTTTTCGATTTTGCCGCTCACGACAAAGGCGAGGCCGGCAACGCGCTTTTTGAAAAAAACGGCATCCCCTGGATTCGTGTCATCCATAACGCAATACCACTCGGGCAATGGGACGAGAAACGCCGGAAGCGCCTGGCCGACGCCTGCAAGCCATTGCCGGAGTATCCGCGTCGTTTCCGTTTCAACCTGGGCGTCACCTCGGGCAGCGAACCGCACATCAACCCCAATTTCAGCTACACCGGCCACACCAGGGAAGAAGTCGAGGCGATGACCAACACCCCGGCCTCTTCGCGCGAGTTCGGCGTCTGGCTGGCGGGACTCTACAACGACAAGTCGCCCTCGGAAGATACCAACGGAGATGGCATCACCTTCCGCTCCGATTTCGGTTTCGACGCCCCGTCGTGGGACGCCGCGGGGCTTGCCATGCCGGAAACCGGGGAAGACGCCGGATTCCTCAAAACCCTGTACCGGGAGCACGTCATCGCCGAAACGATTGCCGCGGTGGACCGGGTTTTTGACGAGTCCGGCCTTGTCGTCACCTCGCGTCTCCTCAGCCGCCAGTATCCGCCGGCATTCGCCCAAAGCGTCCGGCAACTCCGGATACCGTCCCAAGGCGCCGGTGTCACCTATTACAACTACCGTGGCATGACGCTTGATCCCGAGGCCACGCAGGCCCGCTTTGCCCGCGAACGGGTCTTTGAAAGCGAAAAAACCGGCAAGTCCGTTCTCTCCATACGTCCCCCGTTTCGTAACGCCGAGGGCGCCTGTATCGGCGTGTTCGGCCCCTATCGCGGATACGACCGTTTCGAGGCCGCGCTGAAGGCCGGCTTCGACAAGGCGGACCAGTCGCCCCTGCTCGTCACGGTGGAACAGATACAGACAAACGATCCGCTGGAACGGCGGGCGCAGCGCCAGAAGACATTCAAGGTGGCCGCGGGAGAGACGATCCCCGCCGCCGCCCTCGACCTCGAACGCTCTCCCCGCGACTGGTACCTGCGCATCACCTGTCGCGCCGAGCGTCACGGATCGGCCAGCACCAGTGTTTACGTCGAACCCTGGCTGCTCGCCGGCGCGGACCGGAAACACGACGTATGCGGCGACTACTACGCCGCCACCCTCTGGCATGTGCTGGACACCCGACCGGACAAACCGATCGACATGGGGCACGCCAAAACCAACTACAACCCCGCCGTCACCGAGTTTCGCGGCAGCTACATTTACCAGCAAGGCCTGCTGAACGGACGCCGCCCCGTGTACAACGAATTCCAGACCGGCAACGCCGACGGCAACACCGCCGCCAACCTCTACCGGGGCGTGTTTCACGAACTCCAGTACAAGCCCGCCGTGATCAACTGGTTTTGCTACGGCGGCGGCAGCCCCTACGCGCGCTTCGCGTGGATGGACATCCATTACATGGCCACCGAACTCGCCGTGCTGCGCGGCCAGCTCGAACTCATGCGCCCGTATCCGGAAATCAACCGCACAAAACGTCCGCTGGCGGTGTTCCTCCCGCCCGCCGCGCCCGAGCCGGTCGGGAAACACTACGCGCACAAGGATCCCGCGCTCGCCGTCCCGCTCGAACCATTCGGTCCGGATGTATTCCTCAGCGACCAGACAGACAAATACGGAGAATACCGGAACATCGTCATTTATCCCGGATACACGGACGGAAAAACGGACCGTTTTCTGAGCGATTTTTTGCGCAACATCCCCCGGGATCGGGAGAAAAAGGTGCTCGTACTGTGCGCCGGGGACCGTCTTTACACGGACCCCGGTGCGCGTTCCAGCAAGGACTTCCGGCAGAGCCTGCGCGAAGTCCTGCCGGTCAGCCCCGCGGGCGGCGAGATCCGCAAGGAGACCGTCGCGATCAAATCCATGCTGTCCATGGACATCGACCTGCCCGCCAATTTTTTCAAAAACCCGGCCTTCGCCGGTAGTGGACAATGGATACAACACGACAAAAGCACCGTGGGCTGGCGCGGAGGCAACCTGATGGTGCTGGCCGGCAATCCGGTATCAGGCCTGGACAAACTGATCACCGATTTTTTTGGTCTCGCGCCGCCCGCGCTACGCGAGGCCGGGAAACTCAAAATCCTGAACCGCGACACGACCGCGACGGAGGCCGGCTGGTATTGCCTTGCCGAAGGGCAGACGCTGACGCTGGCGGACGGACTGACCGGCTACGATCTTGTCAACCGCAAGCCGGTTGCCGGGAAAATCACGGGCGAGACCGTTGTATCCGTTTTTTCCCGCACCGCTTTCGAGGCGCTCGACGCCGGCACCGCTCGCGTCGAACTCGTCTCCAGGGAGCCTGGCAGGATCACGCTTCACGCCCGCCCGCCGGAGTATCCATTTGAAGGAGACGCGAAACCCGAACTCGTTTTCTACTCTGCAAAAATCTCGCCCGCCGTCACTTGCGACGGAGCAAAACTCGAACCGCAACCCATCCCGTCCGCCCCTGCTGGTTACTGGCGCGTTCCCGTCAGCCAGCCGGGGAATTATGTCATCAACGCCCGGAACTGACCAACCAACCTCCCCCCCCCCCCCTCCTCGTTAGCAATGAAAACCAACCTGAAACACCAACCGCCAATGAAAAAATCCCGCATCCTCATGAAAAACGGCGCGCCAGTCCTTCTGGCCGCCGTCATCGCAAGCGTGTTCGCTTGCCCGGCGAAAGCCGAAGACCCGGTAACGCTGTATACCGCCTCCTACTACAACTTCGGAAGCACCGCCATCAGCACCGTCTATTGGCGCGCGGTCAACGGACAAAAAAACAGTGATACTGGAGCCAGAAATTTCTCCGACACCGGCGTTGCCAATCCCGGCGTGTTTATCACGGGAAACGTAACCAACATCTTTCCCGACGGCCAACGCGGCTTCGTCCACGGCTACGTCCCGAACGGCACCTACAACCGCAGCCACATCTGGACCGATCTTGATGCCCAGACCGGCAACACTGCCACTGGCACGGCCAAGTTCTCCGCCATCAATCCCGCCGACTGGACACTGACTTTCTCATGGCTGGCTTACGATAACCAGAACGTCGGGTACACCTACATCACCGTCAAAATCAATGATCAATGGTATGTCAGCATCGACGGGCAAGGCACCACCACCGTCAACACCGTTCAGGCGAAAAGTGTCACCCTCAACCCTTGGGCCAATCAGTGGCACCTGCTAAACCTTACGGTTGCCGCCGACACGTCGGAGACACCCAACGCCACGCTCAGTGTCGGCAGCCTCGTCGCCACTGCACTCCCTGCCGGAAATATCACCGGCGTCGGCCTCTACATCGCCGGGGCAGGTTTGGCCAACCTCACCAGCGACCTCGTTTATCGCATAGACAACTTTACAATCACCGGAACACCGGGCGCTCCTGCTCCTCCGGTCGTCCCCGAGCCTGCGACGGTAGCCGCGCTCGCCGGTTGTTTCGTTTTCGCCGCCGCAGTCCTTTCCCGTCGCCTCCTCCCATGAAAACAAGCAAACCACGGCCCGGGCATGCTCCTGCGTTCACGCTGATCGAGTTGCTGACCGTAATCGCCATCATTGGCGTTCTTGCGGGCATCATGATTCCTGTGCTTTCCAGTGTTCGCCAGAAGGCGAGAGATGTGGATTGTATCAACAATCTCCGGCAGCTTGGCGCCGCCACCGGTCTCTACGCGGAGGAACACAAAGGGGCGTTCCCGGTTGGCAGAGGCAATACCAACTACGTTTACGAACTGATGGGCGGCTATATCGCGATTCCCGGAGGGCTGATCAAGGTTGCGAGCAATCGGCGGAGTCCGTTCATCTGCCAGCGAAACGTGGCCTCGGCAACGGGGACCATCTCGAACGCCGTATGCCAGACTTATGCCATGAACGGCGGCGTGGCGAGCAGTGACACGGGAACGGCGATAAAAAAGTACATGCACAACGTCCCGGCTCCATCCAGAACCTGTTTGTTCGGCGACGGGTTGTGCAGCGGCACGGGGTGGGAACTCATCATGAACGCAAGTGGCAACAACAGCGAGAAATACAAAAAGCCCGGCTACGTCCACGACGGCAAATGCCACTTCGTGTTTGTGGATGGCCATGTCGCCTCGCTGCCGCCTCCGTATCCGGATTCAGGAGACGTTTTCTGGACGCCGCAGTAGTCGATGCCGTGTCATGGGAATTTCCGGATCGGGGCACAGGGAACCGGGATTGACTGTGCCAAAACCGGAGCAGACGAACCAACCGCGAATGAACGCGAATAAACCCCCAATGGATCTCCGGGCTTTGTCTTTATTCGCGTTGTCTTCGCGGTTGGTCCGGGTCCGGAATGCCTCCCGGCCGAATCCGTCGCTCCATAGGGAAATCATACTCAAAAACGGGAGGTGCGCACGCCGAAGGTAGGGGCGTCGCTTGCGGCGCCCGTGCCAGGCGGACGAACTGAGCTGGCGCATTCCCGGTTGCGTCAGATCCTCGCGGGCTTCGCAAGCGAAGCCCCTTGTATGTTCTGCGAGAGATGAGCGGAAGCGAAAGATTGGATTGGAAAATTCCAAATAAATGGGGAGGGGAGCAGGGGAGGGGGGGGCACCGCGTAACGTCAGTCAAAAAAAACAACACTCAAGCTGTGTAGCGTTGAGAATCTGAATGTCGCGACACGGGACAGAGATTGTTTGCCCGGTTCAGGCAACCGGGGAAAACTCCGGTCCGATGTCCTGTCTTTATCCAGTTATCGAAGTCCGGCCCGAATGGGTGCTGGAACCCGAACAAATGGGCAGCAAGGACAAGTTCTGGTACCGTGAGCCAGTTGAAGGCGCGCGGATGTGGTTGTTCAAGTATCCGCAACCTGGTACCGGACAGCATTGGGCTGAAAAGATCGCCACTTCAATTTGCGAACGCCTCGGCATTTCCCATGCGCGAGTCGAATTGTGCCAGTTTCAGGGAGTCCAGGGGTCTGCCACCGAGTCGTTTGTCCGCGACGGCCTCAACTTGTTTCATGGCAATCAGCTGCTCGTAAAAACCTTTGCCGGTTACGATCCCCGCGCCACTTTCCGCCATTCCGGACATACGCTGACCGCGATTTTCGAAGCAATCGGAAAGGCCTTTATTACTCCCGACTACCGGCAGAAGGCGCGGATCGCCATGGCCGGCTATCTCGTGCTCGACGCCTTGATCGGCAACACCGACCGGCATCACGAAAACTGGGGTTTGCTCCTGCGGCGAGCCGGCGATCAATGGCGTGGCTGGCTCGCGCCAACCTTTGACCATGCCTCTTCGCTCGGGCGGGAACTGCATGACGAACGACGGCGCAGACTTCTGGTCAATCGCCGCGTTCCGGCTTACTCTGAAAACGGCCACGGAGGTATTTATTGGACGGATACTGACGCACGCGGACCCTCTCCGCTCGAACTTGTCCGGCGCGCAGCCTCCACTTGGCCTGTGATCTTTGGACCGGCCCTGGAAAGAATCCGTGGATTGAGCAAAACGGACTTTGAAGCTATCATTGATCGCATCCCCGGTGAGTGGATGACGCCGGTTGCCCGGGAATTCACTCTTGCTCTTTTGTGCTACAATCTCGAACAACTTCGCCATCTCCTCCCATGAAATCCAAAACACTTTTTCTCGCATGGCAGGACAAGGCCCGCACGCGCCGCTGGTTTCCAGTGGGGCGGCTGGATGTTGGCCTGTCCCGTTCCGATTATCGGTTCCGCTACATCAAGGGGGCCGAGGATGCCCGGCGGGAAGCGGGTTTCCCGGCCCTGATCGATTTCCCCGAATTGCGTGAGGATTATCATTCACGCGTGCTGTTTCCGATGTTTCAGAATCGCGTCCTTACGTCCAGTCGCCCCGATTTCGGAGACTACTTGCGTCGTCTGGATCTCTCGCCCGCCGAGGCCGATCCGGTCGAGATGCTGGCGGTTGACGGCGGTTTCCGGGCCACGGACAGCTTTGAGGTTTTCCCGAAACTCGAACGTGCGGAGGATGGGTCATTTCGTTGCCGTTTTTTCCTGCACGGATGGCGTCATCTTGCGGCAACTGCCCAGGAGCGCATTGATCGGCTGGTTCCAGGGGAAAAACTTTTTGTGACCCTGGAGTTGACCAATCCGGCGACCACGCTCGCCGTACAACTCCAGACGGAGGATTATTTCATGATTGGCTGGGCGCCCCGTTATCTCGTCCAGGATCTCCTTCAGGCGATGGTCGAAGGGCCGGGGAAATACAAGGCGAAGGTGGTCAGGATCAATCCCATGCCGGCGCCTTCCAAACAACGTGTTCTCATTGAACTGAACGGATGCTGGGAAAAGCATCAGCCGATGTCTTCCAGTGAATTTACTCCGTTGGTTGGCTGAAACCGGAGGGCGGGGCTTTGTAACCATTTTCAGCGGACAGAAACGGTCCTGACGCTGTCGGCTCGTTTCCGGGCTAAGGGTCCACGCACAAATAACGTACTCAATTTTGACACAGAGGACACAGAGCTATGACACAGAGTTCACAGAGGTGTGGTTTGATAAATTCAAGGTTCATCTGTTTTCGTTACAGATTGGTTTTTAATAAAATATGAGGAATTCAAAGAGATCTGAAAAGTCGTTTGGCCCTCTGTGAACTCTGTGTCATAGCTCTGTGGTCTCTGTGTCAAAATTGAACAGGTTATTTTTGCGTGGTTTCTTTGGCCCACGCCATGATTTCAGTGTCAGTGGCTGTGGCTCTCCCGACCATCGACCAATGAATCGTTTGCCATCCGGCAGTCTCCAGAATGGGAACCCACTCCGGTGACAGATTCATATCGAGAAGGAGCTTCATGCTGTCTGGAGATCAAGTTCCCGTTCCTCCGAGCGCCAAGCGGCATAAGCAAGGGCTGCTTTTAAATCCTCTTCCTCCAGGTAGGGATAGAGACGGAGTATCTCGGTAAAAGACGCTCCAGAAGCTACCAGGCCCGTGATGGTCCCCACCGTGACACGCATGCCACGAATGCACGGTTTCCCTCCCATCACCAACGGGTCGATCGTCACTCTGCCGATTTCGGGAAATGTCATGCGCTTACAAATAGACATCGGCTTCGTTCTTTCAAGAAGCGTATGCTGCCGGGATGACGGATGGGAGGGGGGCCTCTCAAACTAGCGATCAGTCGAAGGTCAAAAGCCGGAAAGTCGAAAGTCACTACGGATCCGTGAGAGAGGCCATCTTGAGAGGATTGACGGCAGAAATGTTCCGCGCAGCGGGGCCGCTGGCGACTTGGGACATACGACTTCTGACCTTCGACTAACCCGACTTCCGCTACTCGACCTTGAAAGCCGTTTTTTTCGGACGTGTGCGCCGCGTAACCCGCTGATCAGTGGCGTCTGATTTTTCCAAGGTGCGTGTAGTCCCGACCTACCCCC
>JAISAX010000617.1 GCA_031266495.1 Opitutaceae bacterium | reverse complement strand
CCCCCACCAACAACCCCCGGCCCACCCCCGAATGGGCGGGCCATTTTTACCGGCCCACCCACCCCCCCCCCCCCCCCCGTCCCGTCCCTGTCATGCAACTCCTCCGTTTCACTATCGTCCTCGCCTCGCTCCTTGTGTCATCCGCCTTTGCCGCCGCTCCGGCCCCGTCCGGCAACGCCGACAGCCTCCTGCTCAGCGGTTTTGAGGACCCGATAAAAACCCAATGGAAGCACCAGACCCGCGCCGACCTCGTGCCGTTCAAGGCCGAAGCCTCGCCCGACAAGGTCAAGGAAGGCGCACAGTCCGGCAAGTGGGCCGACCTCGCCCGACACAAATGGATCGAGCTGATCGACACCCCGTCCGACTGGTCGGCGTGGGAGGCGCTCAGCCTCTGGATTTATGCCGAGACCGCCAACGGCCAGAAAATCAACATCGTCGTCGGTGCGCCGAAAGAGGGAACCAAGGACGGCTATTATCACCACCAGATCGCGATCGACTGGACCGGCTGGCGGCAAATCGTCATCCCCTTCAAGACCTTCAAGCCCAACCGCGCCCCCGCGCCCTGGAGCGCCGTCAAGGCGCTCCGCTTCGCCGCCGGAGGCTGGGGAGCCGAACCCTTGCCCGACACCGTTCTTTATCTCGACGATCTTCGCCTCATCCGTCGCTGATCGTGACCAGTCGCACTGAAGTTTTTGATCGGTCCGGGGAGCGCACGCGTCTCGCCGAACACGGTTCGGGTCGATTCGACTTAAGGGAGAATCCAAAAACTCTTTTTTTACCGCGAAGGATGCGAAGGACGCGAAGATGAAAGTAGTAACCAATGAATTGACCGGATTTTCCCGGTTTCATTTCTTCCGCTCTTCGCATCCTTCGTGTCCTTCGCGGTAAATTTTCAGAACATCCCTTAAGTCGATTCAGTCCGGCGTAACCGCCAAATATCCGCCCCGCGGCTCCTCCCCCTCCCCCCCCCCCCACACACACATACACATCCTCCATGCTCCCGACCATGCTTCGTATCCTTGCTTCAAATACAATCCTGATCCTGTTTACCGCGCTGGCCAGCCTCGCGCTTGCCAACGTCAACGCCTCCGGACTCAACGAACGTTCCGACGCCGGCGCATCTGCCTGGCTGCCATCCGGCAGTGGCAGCACAGCCACCTCCACCACCAGCGACCCGTTTGTCCCGCCCGACGTCGCCCGCCGCCTGCCCCTCGCGCAACGCGCCCGCATTCACGCCCTCGGCGGCGGCGTGCGCGGTTTCGGCATGCTCGCCGAATATCCCGCCGGCCAGACTCCCGCCGAGATTGTCGTCGCCCGCCGGACCACGCCCCCCGCTCCCGGCAAGGAACCCTACGCGCCCATCGCCCTCGCCCGCGTCTTCGATCCCGCCGGCAACCTCGTCGCCGTCGAGGAATTCACCGACCAGACATCTCCCCTCGAAATCCGTACGCTCAAACCAACCCCGCTCTCCAGGTCCCCCCTCCCCCCCCCTCCCCCGGACGCCGCCGCCATCTGGCGCGTATCCTTCAGCGGAGGACGCGCGGGCGACATCGTCGAACTCCGCCTTCCGCCCACCGACACCTGGGGCGTCCGCGGCGAGATGGCGCTCGGCATCATACCCGATTCTCCGCTACCCCGCCCCGCCTGGCTCTGGATCCCTCCCTCCTCGGTCAAACTCCTCATCGGCATCGAAACCGGCAACACTTCCGGTATCGAACTTTTACTGACGGAAACGGAAACGGAAACGGACACGGACACGAACCCGAACCCAAACGACAACAATTCTCCCTCCGCCGCCGCTGATGCCGCCGCCGCACTCGCCCGACCCGAACCCGACCCGCTCAAACGCGCCGGACGCCTCTTTCTCCCCGACCTCCCGCCCGGCCTGGCCGGCGCCGTGACCCGGCTCAACATCCCCCCCGCCTGGACCGGCGCGATCGTCGTGGAAGGCGCACCCGGCCTCCTCTGCCCCACACCCGCCGCCGCCCTGCGGCTGCGCGGCGGCACGGTAGAAAGCCACGGCGTTCTCACCGCCGGACCCCTTCAGGCCCGCGCCCGCGACTGGATGGTTAAAAACGCCCCCAAAATCGACCGCAACCTCTCCATCACCTTCCCCTCTCCCGACGCCCTCCCCGCCGACCTCCCCGCCAGCCTCCCCGACCCGCAACTCCAGGCGCTGATGTTCGGCAAGTACGGTTTCGCGAATACGCTCGCCCACACCATCAAACTCCAGAACGCGCACCTCGACCCCGCCGATCCCTTCCTCGGTTCCTTCCGCGCCGGAAATCCCCCGCATGGCACGCCCGACTGGACCCGTTTCTGGATGCCGGTCAACGGAGTCAATTTCCCGCCCGCCGCCCTCGCCGCCGCCGTCACCTTTCCCTCGCCCCTCAACGCCGCGCGCCACAACGAAGACCTCATCCGCCGCGCCACGCTCGGCGCCTTCGCCAACCTCATGTCGATGCAGGGCGACGACATCCTCCGCGAAGGCAGCCTCGAAAAAACGCGGTATCCGATGACGCACTCCTTCTTCATTTATCCTCCCGCCCTCGCCCAGGCCTGGCACAGCCTCCGCGACCTGATTGCCGACGCCGACCCCGCCGCCGACGCCATCTGGCGCGCCGGCCTCGTCGCTGTCGGCGACAAGCTCGCCGACTACCAGGGCTACCAGTCCAACCAGTGGAGCCACATGATCCTCGGCCACCTCGAAACATACCTCGGCACAGGCGAAAAACGCTTTCTCGGTTACTTTGAACGCTTCGCCACCGCCTTCTTCGACGGCACATTTGGCCCGAACAACAAATTCGGACAACACCCCGCCGGGTATTTCCTCGAAGAATACGGACCCGACGGAAACTACGATCACCTCAGCGCCTACTGTCTGGTGACGGCGTGGTATTATTACCGTGAACTCCCCGAAGCCAACCCCGCGCTCGTCGAAAAAATCCGTGCCGGCATCGAAAAAAACATCCGTTTTTCCAGCTTTTTCTGGCTACCCGATCCCGGTCCCGCCGGAGGCATAGCCAGCCCCACCGCTTTCAACTGCCGCACCACCTCCGGCATCGCCGGTCTCGGTTATCCCGGCATGATCATGGCCAGGTCCGACTTCCCGCTCGGCCTCGCCCGCTTCAATCTCACCCGCCCGCCTGCTCCCGGCAAAGGTATCGGAGCGGCCAGCACCTTTTCCTACATCGCCAACACGGACGAATGGGCGCGCGCCATCATTCGCGACGGCCTGCGCCGCGGCCCGACCGGCTACGAGGCCGCCGGCGGCACCTGGGTGCCGCACATTTACAAGACCTACTCGCAACCTGTTCGCGTATCCCCGACTCCGATACCCGTTGAAGAGACAGGCGGCGCCTGGACGCTCCCCGGCCTTTTCGCGTGGAACCGCTCCGGCCTCTACGGCGCCACCTTTTACGACGTCGCCGGAGCAACCCGCACGCTCAACGGCTTCGCCGGCGGCGGCCCCGACGCCCTCTGGACCGCACCCACCGGCGCATTCCTCCTCGGCACCGCGCCCGGCAAACCGCAAAGCGGCCCGGTTGTCCGCATCAAGGATGCGCAACCGCAAAAATCCGCCGAAAGCCTGACCTTCTCCTGTGTTTACGGAACGGATACCGGAGGCGCTTTTTTCCACAGCGGCAAGGAGCGTGCGTCCATCGATCCCCGCACGGTCGTCGAAGGCCGCCACTACGACATCAAGGCCAAGCTCGACGCGCCCTTTGCCAGCCTCGCCTGGACCTATGATCTGCCGGACGACCACACCCTGAAGCTTTCCGTTTCGCTCAGCGCCCAACCCGCCGTGCGCGAAGCCTATGTCAATCTCCCCCTGCGCACCATCGGGACGACGCGCCTCCGCCTGGAATCGCCCCATTCGCTTCTTGTCGAAGTCATCGGAGAAACCGGCAGCCCCCCCTCCCCCCCCGTCGGAGCCGTCCGTATCACCTGGCCCGATACTTTCCCCGGACGCTTGCAGCCCTCGGTGCACAAGGACCTGCAACGCCTGGTCATTCCGCTCCCCGCCGACGGCAGTCCGCTGCCGCTGCGGATTGTCAAGAGTGACGCCCGGCAGTAAAGAACCCCGGAGGCTTGCTCCGGGGCATTGGTGCGGGCGGCGTCCCCGCCGCCGGACGCGCACCAGCGCGCCTCCCGAACCTGCACGACTCGCTCCATCCGGCGGCGAGGACGCCATCGATACTCAAATATGGGGGCGAACCGGAACCAATCCTGGCGATGGCATGATCGGCCTGATTTCAAGTTCGAAAGAGATCACTGATTCATCTGTAACGTGGAAAATTACCATTGAGGAGGAACTGGATGTCGCCGGTTTCACTTGGGGAGTCGAAAAAGTTTATCTCAACGGAACCTCCGAAAGTGACGATTCCTTCAAGTGGGACTACAGCGTGAACGACACCGGCAACTGGCAAACACTCGTTGAGGTGGAAAACAAACCCGCATCGGGAACCGGCAATGCCAATATCACGCTTGAGAACCAGACATACACCGTGACAAGCGAACAACTGGCGAGTGTGGTTGGCAGCACAAAGGTCACCTCCATTTATATCAGGGCCAGCCTTGTCGAAGGGCCAACAACAAACGATGGAGGCGCCTGGGAAGTGTGGAGCAAGGCGGCAAGCGGAGGGGGCATCAGTGACAATTCATTTATCACACTGAATCTCGCAACCGTTCCCGAACCTGCCGCCTCCGCGGCAGTCTTCGGCGCGCTGGCCTGCGCCTGCTGCCTGTGGCATCGCTATCGAAACGCACGGTAACCGTCGAAACACACGGTAAACCTCCAGGGTTTGTCCCCGCCTGACGCATCGTCCGGCAACGCGTTATATTTTTATGCAAAGTAAATACGGAAACCGGAACCGGGCCTTTACGCTTGTCGAGTTGCTGACGGTTATTGTCATCATCGGCATTCTCGCCGCGATTCTCATCCCGGTCGTTGGCCGGGTGCGCGAGATGGCGCGAACGGCGCAGTGCGGTTCAAACATCCGCCAGATCGGGATCGCGCTCGCTCTTTATGTCATGGATCACAGGGATTGTTATCCGATCGCCATCATGAGCTATCAGGATGACAAAACCGGACACAGCTATGCAGAACGGCTTGTTCTTGGTAATTATATTGCCAGACGGAGCGGTCTGTTCGCCTGTCCGGGTGACCGCAAGGCGAGCCTTGTGACGCCCGATAAAGAAGCGTGCAGCTACTGCTATGTCAGCCCGTCCATGGCGCCCAGAGGAACGAAAGAATATGATTCCTCCGTGGCGCGACGCCGGGGATCCATTTCCAGTCCCGGCCGGGTGGCGCTGCTGACCGAATTTCACGATGGCAGGGGAGTGGATACGGGAAACAACTCGATTGCGGGCGACGACCTTGTCTCGACCGACGCCAGAGCCGGAGAGACGAGCGGACATCGGGACGGCAAACGCCATTTCCTTTTTTTCGATAATCATATCGAATTCCTGTCTCCGGCCAAAGTTCGCAATTCGCCGGAAAACGACCGCGATTTCATCAACATATTCTGGGGTTACAGAGACCGGGATAATTAACCGGCTCCTTCCCGGACACGACACATGAACATTTATTCACTGATGTTACGCGACTCCTGCGGCCAATTGCCTCACTCCGGTTGCCCATTGGTTATATTGTGGCGGGAGAACAAGAAAAAAAGGGGGGGACTCGACAGGAGAAGATCGCGGGACTGTATTCGCCAAACTTCAAATCCATGAAATCAATACGCCTCTGTTCCCCGGCCCTGGTGGCCGGGATTATCCTTCTGCTGTCATCCCTGTGCTCCGCGGCCAGCGATGCCCCGGTTCGCAATGACCGGATGGGCGTCTGCACGCATTTTGCGCACGGCTGGGATGTGGAGCGTATCATGCCACTGGCTGCCGAACTCGGTGTCGGCTGGATTCGCGATGATCTGGCCTGGATCAGATACGAAACGAGTCCCGGAAAGCCAGCGTGTGCGGGAGAGCGGCGCGGGGCATGTGATCTTCACGCTCGGGCAGAACTCGGGGCACTATTGCGCGCCCAATGAAGCCTACGATGAACGTCTGCGCGAAGGGAGAGAGAGAGGGAGGGAGGGGGGGGGGGAGGAGTCCCGTCTCTCGCGCCGCGATCTGGTGGCGGAGATTGGCGACGCCCTCGCCGCGTCCGGCGTGAAGCTGATCGCCTACCTGCCCTCGCACGCCCCGGCCAGGCATCCGGAAGCGGTCTCGGCATTGCGCTGCACTCCGCCGTGGGACATGAGCGCCTGCGGCATCAGGACATTCTGGCCCGATTCGGAAAATGCCGACGAACGCCTCACCGGGTTTCAGCGCAACTGGGAGGCGGTCGTGGCATGCTGGGGAAAACGCTGGGGAAAACGCGTGGCGGGATGGTGGATAGACGGCTGCTATTTTGCGGATCGCATCTACAACGTGAACGAGGAACCCAACGGGCTTACCTTCGCGGCAGCCCTGCGCACGGGGAATCCGGATCGAATCCTGGCCTTCAATTCCGGCACGGCGCATCCGTTCGCGCGCGTCATTGCGGATCAGGATTATACCGCCGGTGAATTTTCCTCCGGTCTGCCAGTCGCCAGTCAATACGAGCCACTCGGCCCCGTGACCGCAGACGGCCTGAGAACGCACCTGCTCGGGCATTTGGGGCCAGGCTGGGGTTTCGCCCGGGGCGGGGAGCAGTCGCCGCGTTTTACCGACGAACTCGCGCAAGCCTACACCGGCGCCGTCCGGCAGTCCGGAGCAGCGCTGACTTGGGATGTGCCCATATTGGCCGATGGCGGCATTCCCGAGCCGTTTCTCCGGCAATTCGAACAACTCGGCCACCTCTGGCGAACCTGATTTTAACAACGAAAAATTTCCCGCCCATGATCTCTTACCGGAAAAACTACGACGCCGTGGTTGCGGGGGCTGGCGTCGCCGGTGTCGCCGCCTCGCTCGAACTCGCCCGCGCCGGCCTGAACATCGCCCTTGTCGAAAAAAACGTGATGCTCGGCGGCCTGGCCACGGCGGGGTTTGTGCACTGTTACCTGCCCCTTTGCGACGGGGAAGGCACACAGGCAAGCTTTGGCATTGCGGAGGAATTACTGCACGCGACTTGCCGGTATGGCATCGGACGCATCCCGCCCGACTGGCGCCAATCGACCAGGACCCAACCGGCCGGACGCTACATGGTCACCTTTTCCCCGGCGGCGTTCGCCCTCGCGCTGGATGAACTCGTCGCCAGGGAGCCTGGCATCGATTTATGGTACGACACGCTGGTGTGCGCCGCCGCCATCAACAACGGACGGATAACAGCCATCGAGGTCGAAAACAAAAGCGGACGGGGCGTCCTCGCCGCCCCGGTGTTTATCGACACCACCGGGGATGGCGACGTGGCCCGGCGGGCGGGTTGCGCCTTCGTGGAAGAAGGCAACAAACTGACCATCTGGGCAATGGAGGCCTCCCTGGCGGACGCCCGCCACGCCACTGAAAAATCGGATGGCACGAGGCTGTGCCATGCGAGCAAGATCGGCCTGATGGGCGACCGGCTCGACCCGGCAACCAAGCTCAGGGAACACCCCTGGCGAGGCACGGACGGGAAGTCGGTCAGCCGGTTTATCGCGGAAACGCACGCGGCGCTGCTCCGGCACTACGCCGCGCTCCAGACGCGCGGGGGGGACTCGTCACGGGAAAACTGTTACCCGCTGGTCTTGCCCGCAATGGCGCAGTTCCGGACAACCCGTGCCATCACAGGCAGGGCAACGCTCGCCGGCGGCATGGAGGGCCGGCGCTTCGAGGACAGCATTGCCCTCGCCGCCGACTGGCGCAGACGGGGCGGCGTATTGGAAATTCCTTACGGAACAATGATTCCGGAGACAGTCGCCGGTCTGATCGTGGCCGGGCGTTGCATTTCCTCGACGGGCGACGCATGGGAAATCACGCGCTCGATCGGTCCTTCGGCGCAGACCGGGCAGGTTGCCGGTCTGGCCGCCACGCTCGCGTTTCGGTCCAACACGACACCGGGAGACCTTGCCGTGGCGGAAATCCAGTCGGCATTGCGCGAAAAAGGAATGCCTTGCCACTTTGAGGAGGCGCGTTCCCTGATCCGCATGTAAAAGGAACCCGTTTCTCACTAGTACCCCATAACCTTGATTTTTTCGGATACCTTTCCTCTGTGCTCATTCGGGGTAGATGCGAAACTTCGAGCGTTATAGGGTACTAGCCATGCACGTGACCGACATCCGGCAGGCCCCCCTCCCCCCCCCCCCCCCCGGCGAATCCATCCGTATCACCTGTATCACCTGGTCCGATACTTTCCCCGGACGCTTGCATCCCTCTGTCCACAAGGACCTGCAACGACTGGTCATTCCGCTCCCCTCCGACGGCAGCCCGCTGCCTCTGCGGATCGTCAAGAGTGACGCTCGACAGTAAATAACCCCGGAGGCTTGCTCCGGGGCATTGGAGCGACAGGGACGCCGCCCGCCCCCTTTTCGACGGTTTCCGGGATAGGGCCGTTCGACGGGATGACCCCGGCAAACGACACCCCCCACAGACCCGGACGCCAGCCAAGGCTCGCTTGCGGCTGTGGGTCGCACTTTACCGCCCGGTTTTCGCACCCGGTGGGTTACTTTAAGGACTTTCATCAGGTCTGTCCCTTTTCGTTTCTCTTGGTTCTCTTGGTTTTGTTTCCCATTTTCGTTTCCTTGGTCTTTCCTGTCTCCTGTCCTTCAGGGCTTGGGCCGGCGCGACTTCGACATTTTCAGTGGGAGCAGCGAGGGGAGGAGGCCATCGGCGCGGGAGCGCCTGGGACCGCCGGCATCTTGCCGGCATGCAGCGGCGTGGCCCGTGGCCCCGGTGGAGAGGAGGAAAATGCGGCTACGGCAGGGAGGTTTTTATTGTTAGGAACCGTGAGGGAATAAACAGTGCGAAGATGCGCCGGGATTGAAGAGTGAGCCAAGGAGCAGGCGAGGGAGTTTACCGGATTGTGAATAAATGACCGAGGCGGCGACGCTGGCTCGCTCTTCAAGACCATGCAAATTCGTACTGTTTATTCCCTTACGGTTCCTTATCCTTTCTGCCGATGCCACTCCGCCGGAGCCGGCAAGATGCCGGCGGTCCCAGGCGCTCCCGCGCCGATGGCCAATACCCCT
>JAISAX010000613.1 GCA_031266495.1 Opitutaceae bacterium | reverse complement strand
ATAGCACGTAGCCGGAATTTCCCGACGGAGGCCGATAGCAGACCGGCCCGCCGGAAACCGGATCATGCAATTCATCCCCTCCGGCAACCCCGCCAGGTTTCGTGAAATCCGGTTCGTCGAGCGAAGCGGGATACTTGCCGGTTTTCAGACGATACATCTCGACCCGGCAAGCCGTCCGCACCAGCGCCACCCCGGATTGGTTGAGCGCAGCCGCCACCCCGTCGCTTCTGGTTGACGCCAATGTATCAAACAGCACCACCCACGGCATGATGCCTTCGGAATACGGACCCATCCATTCGCGTTCCACTTTGGAAATCCGGCCATGTTCGGTATCGTAATTTGAAATACACCGTATCGAGTCTCGTCCGAGAGCAACCGTGGTTTGCTGGCGCCATCCGCGAGGCCCGTTCTCCAGCAACCAGCTGGACAGGCGGAAGCGCCATTCCTTTTGTCGCCAGGAAAAATTCGGCATCGAAAAGAGTTCGGGGGTCCGGAGCACAACTTTTGACCATACCGCATTTTCAACGGCGATCTGCTTGCGCATGGCCGTGATAAAATCCAGCCGGGACAAAAACGTGTCGAACCGGACAAGATCTTCCGCACGCCAGAGTTTGCGCGCCATGCCCTCCCAGATGACGGAACTCGCATCCCTTGTCAGCGAGCCTCCGCAAAGTTGGGAAAGCACGCTTTTCCCCCCGATTTCGAGCAATACGAGCCTGAACATCGTGCAGACGAGTCCGGCGGCCGCTTCCGGCTCGCCCGCGTCGAGATGTTGCATGGCGCGAACCGCATAAAGCCGGGAAAACGTCATCAAAACGACCAGCGGCGGATGCCCGATCCCTGTTTTAAAAACATCGTCGATCTCCGGATACACGGCGACAGGACGCTCCGCCGCCGCGCGGGCAATCTCGTCCATCTCGGACGAGACGGAAGCGAGGTGCGCGCCCAGGTCCACGCTCTCTCGTTCCTGAATGCCGGCGAGGTCGGCCCGGATGCCATCCACCCAGTCCGGCAATCCCCATTCAGGCCCGTGGCCGACAGCGATCGGGAAGTTGGACTGCGTCCGGCGTTCGGGTTGCAACCGTTTGGACAGCGCATTCTCCTCCCGTATCATCGAGGGCGACGCGTACAGACGGGCAATCAATGGTGTTGCCGCGAAATTCCGGCTGTCGGGAACCGGCGCGGGGATATAGTCGGCGATTTCCAGCGAGATGCCGGCATCCGCGGCCTCGCGTTTGAAGGCGGACCAGGCGAGCGCGCCGCGACAGTTTTCCTCGACGTAAAAAGCCACGACCAGTGTAATCAGAACCGCACTACCCAATAATGTCCGGCGGGCGGCGTTCCGGGAAAAAAGTCGCCAGCGCGAACGGACGCGCCCGCCATTGATGACGGCAGGGAGGGTGGGGGGGGGAGGGGGGGAGGGAGGAAGGGAAGCGTGACCGGGAGGCGTGTGCGGAGTGTTCATGTCTGGCGTGCTATTGTGACGTTCATTGCGGTGTTCTTCCGCGTTTCCGGATGCATGCGATCAGCAGAGTGTCCTGGAAACGCAACCAGCCATTCGTGGAGAATGCGGCGCGCGTGGTAAAGCCGCGATTTGACGGTGCCAGGCGGGCGACGGCGGCGAAGAGTTCCGCGGCATCCTCCTCCCGGAGCAACCGTTCGCCGGGCGGGGGCAGACTGGCATCGTGGAAATTTTCAAGGGAATTGGCGTTGTCCCCGAGAAGGTTTTCAGGGAGGTGTCGCACGGCCCGGATAAACGTCTCCTGCACGAGATCAAGGCTGGCCGCTTCGTCGCGGACGAGGTCGTTGATGTACGCGTAAAGGGGACGCTGGTAATGCCGGAGCAGATGATCCCATAAGAGACCTGAAAAATCGTTTGGAGCCTCCGAGACTCCGGAATAACGTAACATCAGTCAGGATACGCTTACCACCGGCGACGATAGCCGAGGTTGACGAGCCAGGGGTGGTCGAATTTGTCGCCCCAATTCGCTTCGTAATCGAAATGAATCTGGTCCAGCACGCCGAGTTGCCAGATCAGACCCACCCCGGCGATGCCGCGGGTTCCATCGGTATTCGGACGCCATTTGGCCCCCTGCGCTTTCACACTGCCGCCGTCGCTGATCGACTCGCTCACGCCCAGCCTGGCGTAGGGTTGCAGCAGCCGGCCGCCGGACAGGGCAATGGTCTTGCCAGCGCGCACCGTGGCCGAGAACTGGTAAATGTCGGCGTCGGTTGTGCTGACCCTCACGGCGTTGAGAGCCGTGTAGTTCTGTCCCGCTACATGCAACCAGGCCGCCTGCACCGCAGGCTCCACGAACCATCCGTCGCGCAGGGCAATCTGACGTCCCAGCTCCAGACTCAGCCCCGCTCCCCAGGTGTCGAAATCGCCGCTCGTGGTCGAGCCGTCGGTGTGGCGGGCCTTGTAGTCGCTGCTGAAGGACTGACCCTTGGCCACGGCGTCGGCATACCAGCCGTCGCGGTGCAGCCAGGTGGCATAGACGCCTCCGTAAATGTCGTCCGTCGATCCCTCGCTGCCACGCCCGTCGCGGAAGCTCCGGTCGCCGCGCTGGTAGCCGGTGAAAAGCCCGGCCACGAGCGTGTGGCCATCGGCGGGCGCAAAGCGCCAGTCCACGCCGACATCGGCCCCGTATTGGTATTCGCAGAACGGATCAAGCCCGCCTCCCAGGTCGGCGTTCGTCTGGCTGCCGTAGGAACGGAACCAATAATCCCCCTGACCGGCACTCTCGCCGCCACCCAGGCGCAGTTCACCGAGGCGCTTGCCCAGGCTGTCGAGCTGCTGGAACCATCCGGTGCTCATCGCGCCGATGCTGTTGAGGATGACACTGCCGGCCGGGCCGGGCGTCGGGCCAGGTGTCGAGCCGCTTCCAACCAGGTTGCCATTGGTATCGAGCGTGAAGCGCAGCAGGCCCGAATCGAGGGTGCCGTCGAATGTGGCGGTGCTTCCGGCGCCGACAGTGACGAGGCCGGTGATCGTGGAATCGACGGTGACGGCTCCGCTGGAGGCGTCCACCAGTTCGAGTGTATGACTGCCGGTGGCCGTTCCGGTGACCACGATCCTGTCGCTCTCGCCGGTGGTGAGGTTCACCTCCACATTGGAAAAGGTTTGCGAGCCGGAGAGGGTTCCGAGCGTGAGCGTCTCTCCGAGGTTTTTGAAACTCACCCGTCCGCCGTCGCCGGAGAGGCTGGCGAACGTCGCTCCGGTTTGCGGGAGCAGGATCGTGCCGGCATTGGCAATCGCTCCGCCCGGAGCCGAGGCCGGTGTGCCCAGATCCACGACGCCGCTCTCGATGTTGAAGGCGCCGGTGTAGTGGGAATTGTCGGCGTTGAGGGCGAGCGTGCCTGGGCCGGTTTTGGTGAGGGTGGCGTTGGAGTCTTCGCTGGCGATGGAGTCGTGGGCTGCGTTGTAGCCGGTATCCGTCGGCGCACGACCGAGCGTCAGCGTGGCTCCATCGGCGATGTCGAAGGTCGTGGTGGCATTGTCCAGGTAGAGGAATCCGCCGCGGGAAGCGTTGGCAGACTCCGGGGTGGAACCGCCGGCAAAATTGCCTGCGGAGACGAGCTGCTGGCCGGCGGTGACGGAGAGAATGACGTCACCGTGGAAGTTGTCGATTGCACCGCCTGAATTGCCGGCAGAGTTTCCCATAAAAAGGGTGTCCCGAAGCATCACTGAGCCATCCGAATTCTGGATGGCGCCACCGTAATTGCCGGCCTGATTGCCGGAAAAAGTGGCGCGCGTGAGTGTGAGCGAACTGAAGTCGTCCATTTGAATGGCGCCGCCGAGATCATCGGCGCGATTGCCAGCAAAGATGGCATTGGCCAGAATGACGGTGCCGACACCGCTGATATCAATGGCACCACCTATGCTAGCGGAATTGCCGGTGAAGACGACCGCGCCGGTGCCACCCGCATTCGTCGGGGCAATGGTGAAGATGGCGCCGGACGCGACTTGGACCGCTCCGCCGTTGTCACTGTAGCTGGCGTTGGTGAGCGTAAGTGTTTTGCCGTCGTCGATGAGGAAGCCGCCGGACTTGTTGGCGTTGATAACGAGACGGTGCTGGTCGGCGCCGGCACTGTCAAAGGTGACGTTATCGGTAATCCGGATACGGGAGTCGGCAGCGGCGTCGCCGGTGAAATTGACCTTGCCCAGTCCCGAGCCGATGTTGGCGGCGTCGTGAATCGCCACGATGCCGGCTTCGATATTGAAGACGCCGGTGTAGTGGGAGTTGTCGGCGTTGAGGACGAGTGTGCCAGAGCCGGTCTTGGTGAGGGTGGCGCGCCGGGCAGCGTCTTCGGTGTCTCCGCTGCTTGAAAGGGAATCCGGCGAGAGGTCCGCCGCGCCGGCCTGGCCGATGGTGTAGCTGGCGCCCGCGGCAATGTCGAAGACCGCCGAGGCGGCGGTGGCATCACCGGATGCCGTGTAAAGATTCATGAAGCCGCCGCGTCCGGCGGCCGCACTGTTGCCGGCGGAAACAAGGTGCTCGCCGGCGGTGACCGTAATGGAAACCGAACCACGCCAGTTGTTGATCGCGCCGCCATAATTCCGCGCGGTGTTGCCGGTGAACGCAACGTCGGTGAGTTCAACCGTGCCAAGGAAGTTTTCGATCGCGCCGCCCGAGTTGCCCGCGGCATTGCCGTCAAAAAGGCCGTGGTTGATGCGAAGGAGCGCGTTGGCCCGGCTGTTCTGGATAGCGCCGCTATTCCCTCCCGCGGTGTTGTCGCGAAACGTGGCGTTGGTCAGGTCAACCGTGCTCAACCCGGTCGCGTGATTGCCCGCGTTATAAATCGCGCCGCCATCTCCCTCCACGGCCTGGTTGCCGGTGAAGGTGATGGAGCCTGTCGCGTCGGTCTGGCGAAAAGTGGAACCGTTGGCGTTCATGACCGCGCCGCCGTAACCGTCCGCTATGTTGCTTTCGAACGTGTTCACGCCGGTAAGCGCAAGGGTGCTTTCGGTATTGTTGTTGATCGCGCCGCCCTCGGCGTAGGCGCCCGGGAGGCTGCCAGCCTTGGCCACATCGGAGAGGAGGGCGGCATTGCCGAGGAATGCCGCATTGTGAAGCGCGATGTTGCCTCCGAAATTGTGGATCGCCCCGCCGATGGCGCCTGGCGGGTGACCCTCCCCGTCCACCGTGTCACCGGAGATGGCCTTGTTGCCCTGAAACAGGCTATCGCGGATGACGAGTGTATTGCCGTTGTAACTATTGGTATTCAGGATGGCCCCGCCATTGCCAAGCGCGAGGTTGTCAATAGCGCCAGAGGCAATGTTGCCGATAAAGGCGACGCGGGACAGGATGTGGTTCCCGTTGCCGGACAAGTAGAGGCTATTGATCATGAGCGCGCCGCCGCCACTGGCCTCGTTCCCGGTAAATTCGACGTTGTCGAGGGTGAGCTGGCCATAGGAAAGAATCGCGCCCCCTCCCTGGCCGGATGTGTTGTTGGCAAAGATGATCTTGCCCGTGCCGTCGGGCGAAACCGGAGCGAGGGAGAGGGTTGATTCGTAATGCAGATTGAATACGCTTCCGGAGGAGGGAGTTTCGAAAGCGAGCGTTGCTCCATCGGCGACACCGAGGGCGTAGTGCAAGGAAGCCGCCCAGGGGGAAAGCGCGGTGTGTTCGTCCACGGTGAGGTTGCCGGCAAGGGTCGAGCCACTGGGCGGCAGGGGAGCCGCGATTGCCGACGCGAGCCTGGCGGCGATGCCGACAAGCAGACTGGAGAAAATGATTCGCGGGGAGCGTGATTTCATTTGCAGGGAGAAATGTGTGTTTATAAACCGGATACGCATCCGGTTCCCGGGCCGAAACAATCCGCCAGGAATCCGCTGCGCGGTGAAATGCCTGCAGATAGCGAAACGGAAAAAGTGATGGCACGCCAAAATTCGTCAGGGTGTGACGAACGGCCATCAATCCGTGATGAGCGGCCATTCCCGGACAAGATTCGCAAGAAATGCACAGGCCGGGGGGGGGGGAGGGGCGGGCGAAGGCAGGAAAAAACAAACCCGCCACGGATGGCCTGGCGCGGCGGAGCCGCAACCAAAGTTTTACCGAAGAGTTGCCCACGAAACACACGAAATAACACCAAAAAAAACACATAAACCGGATGTTTTGTTTTTCGTGTTCTTTCGTGTGTTTCGGGGGCAACTCTTCGGCGGCCATTCAAAACAGGCCCGCTCCATAGGGAAATCATACGCAAAAAAAACAACTCTCAAGCTTGGTAGCACGGATACAAATTGGGTTAGGGCGCATCTCAAAAACTTGACATGCAGCAAGCAAAGCAGTGGCACGGGCATCTTGCCCGTGTTCCGGAAGTGGTACGGGCTTTTACTGCCAATCCCCGTGGACGGCGTGAAGCGCCGCCTCCATGCCTCCCCGGCTCCCTCCCGCCTCTCCCGCCACTCCACTCCCGGAGCGGGCGAGACGCCCGCGCTACGTCGGAGCGGAGAGGCAACGCTCACGGGCAAGGATGCCCGTGCCACTCCCGGAGGCGGGCGAGACGCCCGCGCCACTGCTTTGCTTACTGCCTGTCCAGAAATTGAGATGCGCCCCTGTCGGACCAGACCGGTTTGACAGAAAAGGCCTGGGCGAGACGCCCAGGCCGGCACGCGAGACGCGTGCGCTCCCCGGACCATTCAGTCACGCGGATGAACGACGGCGCTTCCGTTTCACCGGATTTTCGGTTTTGCATGTGGCATGGTCTTTTCCCGTCTGCCCCAGATCGCTCTCGATCCGCGCACGCGCGGAGAGATCGCCTTGCAGTGCGTGGGCTACTCGACGGTGACGGGCGCGATGCTGGGTATGGTGGACAAGGATACACCGGTGTGGGTGATGGTGGCGCTCGCCAACGTGATCGGCGCGTTGTGCATGGTGAATGTGCGCTGCGCCGTATTGCGGGTGCGCGGGTTTTTCGCACGGGCGGGGTTGCTGGCGGCGGGCGCGGCGGTGGGCGGCATCGCGGCGCTGGCCATGCTGTCGTTTTGTCCGGGGTTGACGCTCGACACGGTTTCGGTGGCGGCGACGGTCGGCGCGTCGCTGTTCCTCAATGTGATGTACGTGGGGCTGGTGCTGGAGCGGCGGCGGGCAGCGGAAGCACAGCGGGCTGCGGAGATGGCGCGCATCCGCTTGTTGCAGGCCCAGATCGGCCCGCACTTCCTGAGCAACACGCTGGCCAATGTGGCGGCGTTGCTGGAGCATTCGCCTTCGGCGGCCAGGGACTTGATGCGGGAGTTGATCGACTACCTGGAGGGCGTGCTGGTCCACACGCGGCAGGAGGAGGTGACGCTGGCGGACGAACTGGATACGGTGGAGAGTTTTTTGGAAATCCAGCGCATCCGCATGGGAGCGGAGCGGGTGCGGGTGGAGGTGAATATCCCGGCGCGGCTGAGATGGCAGCCGGTGATGCCGCTGGTGTTGCTGCCGTTGGTGGAGAACGCGGTGCGCCACGGCGTGGAGCGGCGGCGTGGGGCAAGCGTGGTAAGATTGCAAGCGGACGAGGATGCGCAGACGGGACGCTGGTGGATCGAGGTCGAGGATGCGCCCGATGGCACGCGAGAGGCAGAGCGCAAAACCGAAGCGGCCAACGTCGGGAGGGGGCACGGCATCGCACTGGACAACATCCGCGAACGGTTGCGGATGCGATATGGAAAGGGCGCCACGCTGGAACTGCGCCATCTCGAAGGGAGAATGGTAGCGCGGCTGACATTACCGGGAACTTCCAGAAATTGAACAGAAGGAAACGAAGAGAACGAAGAACAACCAAGGATACAGACCTTCTTTGTTTTTCCTTCGTTCTCTTCGTTTCCTTCTGTTCAAAAATGAATTTTCAGAACCTCCCTACCGCCCGGCCGGGCGGGCGGGGAAAGGGAGCAAAACCGATTCCGGGCTTGTGCGACGAACGACCGGAGGTGTTGCATGACGCGCACATGTCCAACGTCCCTCAGTCCCGCCGAATTCGCGCCCTGGTCGCCGACGATGAACCGCATCTGGCCCGGCACTTGAGCGAAATGCTGGCCAGGGCCTGGCCCGCCGTGGAGGTGGTGGCGGTGGCGCATGACGGGCGGGCTGCGTTCGAGGCAGTGGAGCGATTGCAGCCCGACCTGGCGTTTCTCGACATCCGCATGCCGGAACTCGACGGCATCGAGGTTGGCTGGCTTGTGGCGCAAAGGACACGAGTGGTTTACGTGACCGCCTATGAAGAGCACGCGGTGACGGCGTTTGATCAGGGCGCGGCGGACTACGTGATGAAGCCGGTGACGGTGACGCGCCTGGCTCGGACGGTGGCGAGGCTGGCTCCGCTGTTCGGGGGAGCGGGTTGCCGGAGTTCCGGGGCGTGTCATGATTTTGTCACGACATTGCGAATCGTGGATGACGCCAGGAAACCGCGGCTGGTGCGGGTGAAGGATGTGCGGTATCTGCGCGCATGTGGCAATCTCCTGCATGTAGTCGCATCAAGCGTGAGCGGCGTGATGCGAGCTTCGCTGACCGAAGTGCTCCAGGCGCTCGATCCGGAGCATTTTGTGCAGATCCATCGCGCTACGGCCGTCAATATGCGGGCGGTGCTGGCGACCAAAAATCAGGGGCACGGCGCGGTGGTGAAACTGGAAGGCGTGGAAGAAGAATTGCGGGTGAGCCGCCAGTTTCGCCACCAGATGCGGGAGCGATTGGGAGTGTAATGAGTGACAGATACAGGCGCCTCGGCTGAAAACCGGCGATGCTCCGCATCGTCTCCCCCATGCACGGAGACATGTGGCTACGGCGGCGGCTTTATCCGGAATGCGCGGACATTTCTTACAGACTGACATTACGCGAATCGACGGTAGGGGCGTCGCTTGCGACGCCCGCGCCAGGCGGACCGTATTGGCGTATCTCCCGTTGTGGTCAGGTCCTCGCGGGCTTCGCAAGCGAAGCCCCTACGGGCGGCTTCGCGTAACTTCAGTTACGGATCCCCGCGTTGCTCCCTCTTCGGCGCAACCTCGCTCCCTTCTTGTTGCTCGTTCTTTTCCCCTTGGTCTTCCGGTGTAATGTTGTCGGTGATCATCCTCCCACTTTATCACTCTTCCCGGCTGGGAGGGAGGGGGGGATCAAGCTAACGCTTACAACCGTTCATGCTGAGCGAGTGCAAATCCGAACTCGCATCCTGGCTTCCCGCAACGAAACCGGATGTGGTTCTCGCCCCTTTTGGAGGCTGGCAGAAAGGCTGGCACGATGCGCTTCTCAAACTTTCGGGAAATCCCGGTCCCGGTGTAGTCAACCTGACACTACCTCCGTCGCCTGATATGTTTGCCGGAATCCGGCAAAACGCCCGCAAGCCGGGCGAGATTGCCATCGAGCGCGTCGTGGCGCGGCTGCAGCATACCGAATTGGGTCCGCTCGATCTCATCCAGAACACCATGCTCCACGGCGAATGGCACGACGGTGCCACGCTGCCCGGCCGGGTGACGTGAACACGCGGGCGGAAATATCACCGGACAAGATCCTTGTCGTCCTCATCCACTACAGGGCTGGCGAGCACGCCCGCGCGAATGCGCTCGAGCAGCGCCGCAGGCAAGTCCTTGTGATACCGCAATTCCTTGCGACGCACGAGACCGGCCATCTCGGCAAGCGTGCGTCGATGGAGGACATTGCAATCGATCGCCGTGGGGCTTGTGAGCGGGTCATAATCCGCGGGACCAAATTCCACTACGGTGGCCGGACGTTCGCGGTTCCGCAGGCGGACCTTTTCGATCTGCGAAGTGAACACCGTCATCAACAAAAGCGCCTCGCCAAGCGGATCACGGTTGAGAACGACATAAAAATGCGAAGCGACTGACGTGAGTTCGCGCGCCTGAAAATAAAAAACACTGCCAGCTCGCAACCCTAACCTGAGTTCCAACGGCAGTTTGTCCGGCAACATAATGGAGAGAACTTCTAAAAATTGAACAGAAGGTAACAAAGAGAACGAAGAACCATCAGGAATACTGACTGCGCACTTCTATTTAACTCAATTGGAATAAATAAGTTATCGTTCATGATCTTCTTTGTTTTACCTTCGTTTCCCTGGTTTCCTTCTGTTCAAAAATGAATTTTCAGAACCTCCCTGGAGAGATCCCGAATGGGCGGCGAAGCAAAAAAGCGAGCGAGTGTGCGTGGTGAAGTGAGGCGAGGCGAGCTGAGGTGAGGTCATCCTTTTCAGTTCAACATGCGTTCCGCATCAAATCGCTCTTGAATACCTGCGGCGAGCGCGGCGCGTTCATCCGGCGCGAGCGAATGGCAGGGATCGGTGCCCGGTATTTCCGAATCGTCCAGAAAATCACGATAGGTCATCGGAATACGTGTCTCGCGCCCACCGGCCAGCGACTCTTCGTGACGCTTCCATTCCGGGTAACGGTGGGTGTATTCGGCGAGGTCGAAACGCTCGCGCCCGCCAAACGTTTGCCATGCCCATGCGAGCGCAAGATGGTCGGATTCGGACAAGACACATGCCTCGACACCGGCAATGGAACGGTAGGTATAGCGATCAACGGGCACGATGTATTGCGAGCCGTAAGCGCGTTCGGCGTCACTCAACATGGCATCCATTTCGGCCAGATCTTTCGCGCCGGATGCCACAGGGCCATAGGGCATTGCAAAATATTCGTCCCCGGTGACGGGTCGCCCGAAACGCCGCAAATGGTATCGGTCGGTCAGATACACCAGTTTGAGCGCCTTGAGTTTGTTGATTTCCCCGCCGGACTGACACGCAAAAAAATTCAGCGCCTGGGTGGTTTTACGATGCGAGAAAGGAAATGACATTGGACGGGAGTTGGCAGGAATCGAACAGAGTCAGGCAAAAAAATAGCACGGAGGTCAAGATGCACATGGTCCGGACTGCGGTCAATCTTGGTCAGCAGGCGCGGTCAAGAGCGGGTGCAACTCAAAGTGGTGTCAACCCCGGTAGGGGCGCACTTCACGTGCGCCCGCGCCCGTGCCCGTTCGCAAGATGAAGCGCCGATGTTCATCAACGACAATGGGCGCACAAAACAGTAAGGCGCCGTCGCCGCATGGCCCACGCCAGCATCACCAGCCCGGCAAGGACCGCAAACACGGCAGGCTCGGGGACGGCGGAAATATAGTTGATATCGCTGACCCGATACACCCCGTCTCCTTGCTCGCTAATCGTATAGGTCGATCCTGCGGAGTTCCTTATTCCGGTTCCGGTCAAGATGTACGCAAGATCAGCATCCTCCTCCGTCTGTACGCTGGCACCTGTGATCAGGCTGTTTACATCCAGCGTTATATCTCCGGTTTCACCTTCCTTCAAAATATCCTCCAATATTCCATTGCCCAATAATACGGTCATCGTGGAGGTATTTTTCAACGTCAAGGTATTCGCCACCGTTATCTGGTCCTCCAGGCTTGTTAATTCCAGAGCAAGAGTCGCACCCTCCAGGGTCAGGTTGTTCATATTCGATGAACCGGCGCTTGCCCACGTCGCATTTGATAGCGTCAGATCCATCGCGCCTGTGCTGTCATTGGTGACCGTTCCGGCCAGACTGCTGTTACTCTCCACAGTAATTGTGCTCGTCGCGGTGCCGGTGGCCAGGATGCTTCCGGCAATCGTGGCTCCATTCCGGAATATAATCTCGTCCGCATTTTGCCCGCTGATGGTTATGGCATTGTTTCCCTGAATCGAACCGCCGTCCACGACCAGACTGTGGTCATTCGCGTATAGTCCACTTACTATGATGCCAGAGGAACCATTGCCTGTTGCCGTGATATTTACATTGGTCAAGGTAGTAGATACACTGCTAGCGATAAAAGCGCCATAAGCGTCCGTACCCGAAACCACAATCGTGCCATTGGACATACTGAATAAATCGCTGGCACCCACCAGGTTGGGGACAATCCCGATAACTTCATTTCCCGAAAGGTTGATTGTAAATGTATCTACAGAAGTATAACCGGGGAGAGCACCTTGCATTCCGGCTGTCTGAATCCCACGCGCGCCATTTACCGATCCCGTAATGGTCAGCCCGGTTCCTGTAACGATGCCAGTGTGCTGGCTAATCCCCCAACCATTGACCCCTGTAATATCAATTAATAAATTTTCAAAAGAAAAAGTGGTGCTACTGCCAGAGGGTTCTACACGGATACCCGCCCCTGATGTCGCTGAAACAGCAACCGTGCTATTGGATAACGCTACTGAGCTACCATGGTAAAGGCGAACCCCGTATAGACCGAGTCCTGTCGCCGACTCGTTGAGCGATATGGAGATGCCCGTCCCGCTATACGAAGTTCCGTCATTAATGACAGTCAATGCGGGAGCAGTGGCGCTCGACTGGTAACTGACAGGACCGGGATCGACCTCTGTTCCGGTGGTGATTTCCCTGTTTTCGGCCAGCGCCGTTATCGGCATGGCAGCAACTGCGGTTGCCAAGGTTGCGAGGAGCGTCCACCTGAGTGGTTTTTGATGGTTGTTCATATATGCAGGATAATCTGAAGGGCACTTTGAAAAAGTCGTTTTAACCGCGAATGAACGCGAATAGACGCGAATTCGGGAAAAAGGTAATTTTGCTGAACAAGAGCAGGTTTTGAAACATTCGCGTTCATTCGCGTCCATTCGCGGTTGGTTCGTTTGTCTGGAAAAAGGAGTTTCTCAAAGTGCCCTGAAGGATTTTGTATATTTTACCGTGGAGAAAAGAGTGAGAGGTGTGGACAAGACCCGCCGCAGGAGTCGGCCCAGCCGGGCGCGCAGGACGGCAGGCGCACGTTCGTCAACGACAACGGGCGCACAGAACAATAAAAATGCGCTCCTGCCCTGCCTCCGGC
>JAISAX010000591.1 GCA_031266495.1 Opitutaceae bacterium | reverse complement strand
GGGGAGGAGGGGAGGGGAGGGGAGGGGAGGGGGAGAGTGGCGGAGAGGCAGGGAGGCGGCGCGGCGCGCCGTCCACGGGCGATTGGCGGAAAAAGCCCGTGCCACGTCGGAACGGTGAGGCAACGCTTGCGGGCGAGACGCCCGCGGTACGCGGAGAGGCAGCGCTCACGGGCAGGGATGCCCGTGCCACGTCGGATGCGGGCGAGACGCCCGCGCCACTTCGGAATCACGGGCTGGAAGCCCGTGCCACTTCAAGCCCGCACCACTACACTTTCTGACAGGTATCCCGTCCATGCTACGGGATGACAGGAGGCGGCCACGGACAGATGTTCCTTATTCCGGCATCGCCTCAACCGAAATATCGTCGATCAGCAAACCGGTCAGCTTCCGGTCATTGCGGATGATCACATTGAGGCGACCGCCAAGGGCTTTGAAATCGAGCGTTACCCTCTGCCAGTTATCCGACGGTTCCCATTTGCGGATCCAGGAAAAACCTTCGTTCCCGAACCGGTCGGAACAGACTCCGATCAGTCGGGAAGTATCCTCGCCAGTCGCCCCTTTGACCCAGGCGCCCAGACGGTAACGACGCCCGGCGTCAAGCCCGTCAAGCGGTCGTATCATGTTCATGAATACATGCGGTTTGCGTCCGGTTTCGTTGCGCAGTTCGAGGCACTGCGAGCATTCGCGCCCGATCCCCGTTTTCACCGCTGTCCGCGGAACCGGTGACAAATGTGCCGAGGTTATCCAGCGATCAGGAGCGCGTCCGGGAGCGTACTCCTCAAAGTCCTCCCGAAAGATGACAGGCGGATTCACTCCGCCTTCCGCACGCTCGCCGGCGGAGGGGGAAGGCGTTTCGCGTGAACCGTCCAGTTGAAGCCATCCAAGGAGATCAATCTTGCGGTGGTGGACGATACCAACGCCATAGCGTTCCATGAAACGGCGATTGATGATGGCGTCGTCATCGTTGAGGAGGACATCGAAGCGCAACCGTTCACCCGCCCCCGGCGTGATGCCCGCAAATTCGGACCACGGAATGGCCGCCTCATAGACGGTTTCCCCCTGGTTGAGGGTTACCTGCAAGCGCGCCTTCGCCAATCGTCCGGCGCGTTGGTTCCACACCTGCGGGCCTTTGGGCGTGAGGGCCAGGGCAAAGGGATTCATCGGGCCGTTTTCCGAGGCGAGGATAAACTGGACGCTGTCCTGATTCCATGTGACAGCCCTGTCGAGTTCCTGGTTGAAAAGCTGGTCGGTGACACGGGCCGCAATGTAAAAACGGGTCTCGTCCCACATCGTATAAACGACGCCTGACAAGTCCTCCTTGCTCCATGTCGAGCCAAAGGAGCCGCGCGTGTAGTCCTGTTTGTCGAGGTGCAGGGGGAAAGCCGTTTCCCAGCCCGTCAGTTTCCCGTCGAGCGGAGGAGGCGCGGAGGCTCGCGCGCTCGACTCGTAGTCCAGCACAAGCGGCAACCGGAATGTGCGAGCGGCGTTTGTAGTGATTTCCGCGATCAGGCTCCACGCATGAAACGGAGGCGCCCGCCGGGTCGCGGGCAGCTTCACTTCGATGTTGCGTGTTTCCCCTGGAGCGAGGTTCCGGATCGTTGTCCGCGCAAGCGACGGCAATCCGCTTTCTTCCAGAATGCGAAGCTCCGCGCTGATGGACTCCATGCCGTGATTGGCCACGCGCACTGGCAGGGGCGTATCCGGCACCGCCCGCGAAAGCACCGGAACAGAAACCTCCACCGGTGGCAAAATCTCGAAATCATCGAAAGGGATTCGCACCGGCGGTTTCCCCGGAACTGAAAGCACCGTCGTGAAGCGCCTTGCCGTCCCGTCACCGTCACCGGCGATTACCTGAAACATTACCTCGCGTGGTGAATCCGGCGATACACTGCCGCGCCATTCGGCGGGGTCGCTTTTCCAGCCGGCGGGCAGTTCGAGGCGCACCGTGCTTTCGCAGGTCTTGCCGAACCAGGAATGCAGCCGGATTTTCACCGGCACAGGTCTGCCGGGGATGAACTGGAACTGCTCCACCAGTCGCGTCTCCCCGGCGGATGCGCCCCCTCCTGCCTCTCCCGCCCCGCCCCAATTCGGCGTTTCGTAGCGCGCTCCGGATACGGCGGCTGGCATTGATGGCGAGTGGGCGTAGGCCCAAAGCGGGAAGAACAGTTTTTGTCCTTTCGCATCCAGTACACCGAAAATCCTGTCATAGACTTTTCCCGGCATGGCCAGATGCCTGGCTTTGCCTGATTCACCCCATTCTTCGAGCATTGCCTGCTCGTCACGCAATTGTCGCCAGTGCAATAAAACCCATCGCAGCGAGGGCTGGTCAAGGCCGGCGGCAACCGATTCCCGCAGGCGTCGCGTCCAGAATTCATGGCGGTCACCTGAAGACACCTCCGCCCTTCCTTCTCCTTCTTCTCCTCCTCCTGATTTCGGCAAGGTGGCAGCCTGCGCGTGCGCGGCCAGCGAGAGCCAGCGTAGGGCTTGTGCCACTACCGCCTGCTCTTTGAGGGCGATCTCGTCTGGCTTCCAGTTCGACAATGTCTTGAGAAGAGCGTCCGCCGTCGAGGGATCCCCCGGTATTGCGTTCGCAAGAGCCTGCCATTCCCGGCGGCCTTTCAGCGGAGAGGCCTCCAGCAGGCGGCTGTAGCGTTGCCGCGCCCTGTCCATTGCTTCGCGGTATCCATTCCGGGTTACGTCCGCCCCCAGGCCGCTCACATAGACGGGGGCTTCCGCCAATTCGAGGTCGAGGGTGCGTTCTCCTGTTTGCGTCGCCGGCGACGTTTGCGGAGTTGTAAGTAAATTCCCGTACATGTCCCTGATTTCAAGACGGCCTGCCGTCCTTCCCGCCTGAAGCCGGACAATGCCCCGGCCCGAAGGCGACCATGCCATGAGCAAAGGCCGGCCAGCCTTTTCGTACACGGCCGCCCACACCGTATCAGATTTTTCCAGCCACCCGGCAAAACGATGCGCGTGCGTCAGCGCGACGTGGGCATTGAGCGTGGCCGCCATCGGGAAAGGACGTCCGTTGTCGTAAATGCCGAAGTGGTTGTCGAAAGCATACAGACCATGCCGGTACATCCCCACCGCCGCCGCAATCGCCATGTGCCGGGGCGCCCATTGGGCGCGCTTGAGCTGGTCGAATGTGTGCGGGTATCCCCACTCTGTTGTGAGCTGCACTTTCATGCCGCCAAGGTCGTCGATGATCCGGTCAACCTGTTCGAGTTGCGTGAGCGTGCCGTAGGTTTCCGGCGGGGTGGACCAACTGTAGGGATGCGTGACCAGCGCATCCAGCCGCTCGAACAGTCCGCGTGCGGCTTGCATGCGCAGCCAGCCAATGTCGATCTGGGCGGTTCCCGAGTTGGCGAGGAGGGCGTCGGCGTTTTGCGAACGCACGCCCGCCGCGCCGTGGCGCGCAATCTCGGTGTAGAGAAACTTGGTCGGGCCGTTGTCCTCGTTGCCCAGTTCATAGACGCCCACCCTGTTTCCGAATGCCCGGGCCTGCTCCCGATGCAACCGTCCATACGCGGCTGCGAACCGCTCCTGGTTGACCTGATAAAATTTCGGCTGGTTATAGACTGTATTGAGATAAACAAGATCCATGCCCGCGTCGCCGAGCCGTTTCACCTCGGCCACGGCGGGGGAAACGTCGATGCGGCCCGGTTCCCGTTCCAGAGTTCGCCACATGCTGGTGTTGCCAAAGCGTTCCCACACGCCCCCGGTTTTGGCCACGCGGTCGAGGTCGTTCGTCGCCTTCCAGAATATCCCTCCCAACAGGGACCAGTGACGCGTCCAGGCGCGTTCCTTTTCGCCCGCCGCCAGCGCGGACACGTCGGCAAACATCCGCGCAGTCCGCAATTTTCCGCTCGCCAGCACGACGGCGGCGGCGTCCGTCAATTCCCAGCGGATGTCAAAAACACCGGCGTCCAGTGCGGGCGTGAAGGCTCGTTCGACTTTGGTATCCGGAGCGATGATACCGAGTGGCATGCGGATGGTGCTCGCGACGGTGGTGCTCGCGACGGTGGATGGAGGCGTTCCCGTCGCCACGTCCGTAATGGAAAACGTCACACACAAACCGGTCAGGTCGCGAACTCCGGAATTTTTAACGGCAAAACGAAATGTCGGGGCGGTTCCCCAGCCGATGGCGTGCGTTTGCTCCGGCGCAAGGGTGGCCGAAATGGTTTTGTTATTTCCATCCGCCGTCGTCGTCGCTGCTGCCGTCGCGGAGAATGCCGTCGCCAGCGCAGAACAGAAAAAACAAACGAAAAGACGAATGGGCATATCTTGAGTTGGATTGATGTGAGTGTCGCGAGACGGCGGGGGGGGGGGGGAGGAAAACAATTCCT